>CAXTPX010000035.1:4342-11022 GCA_964246005.1 uncultured Burkholderiaceae bacterium
GGCGGGGATCCAGTGTCGTCAATCACCGCGGCGCTTCGTCATCCCCGCGCAGGCGGGGATCCAGTGTCGTCAATCACCGCGGCGCTTCGTCATCCCCGCGCAGGCGAGGATCCAGTGTCGTGCACTGGTATCGTCGCACCGTTGACGACACTGGGTTCCCGCCTTCGCGGGAACGACGGTAAAGAGCGATGGCCGCCAATTCCGAAGTTCTCAAGCAGCACCTGATCGACCCCGAGATCTGCATTCGCTGCAACACGTGCGAAGAGACCTGTCCGGTCGATGCGATCACGCACAACGACGACAACTACGTCGTCGATGCGACCAAGTGCAACTTCTGCATGGCGTGCATCTCACCGTGCCCGACCGGCTCGATCGACAACTGGCGAACGGTGCCGAAGCCGTCGCCGTACAGCGTCGACGAACAGTTCACGTGGGACGAGCTGCCGGGCGAGATCGAACTCGACGGCGCGCCGCTCGCGGCCGAAGCGCTGCACTCGATCGATCCGGTCGATGCGGCCGAAGACGAAGAGGCGCTCGAACTCGACGAGAAGCAGCTCGCCGATCCGCGTTCCGGGTCGCAAGTGCCGCCGTGGTCGGCCTCGCATCCGTACGTGAACCTGTACGGCCACAAGGCGCCGGTGACCGCGACGGTCGCCGGCAACTTCCGCGTGACGGAGCTCGGCACCGAGTACGACACGCACCACATCGTGCTCGACTTCGGCAGCACGCCGTTCCCGGTGCTCGAAGGCCAGTCGATCGGCATCCTGCCACCGGGCGTCGACGGCCGCGGTCGGCCGCACCACGCACGCCAGTACTCGATCGCGAGTCCGCGCGACGGCGAGCGGCCGGGCTACAACAACGTCTCGCTGACCGTGAAGCGCGTGACGGCCGACTACGACGGACAGCCGGTGCGCGGTGTCGCATCCAACTATCTCTGCGACCTCAAGAAAGGGGACCAGGTCCGCATCATCGGACCGTTCGGTACGAGCTTCCTGATGCCGAACCATCCGAACGCCAACCTGATCATGATCTGCACCGGCACCGGCAGCGCACCGATGCGCGCGATGACCGAGCGCCGTCGTCGGCGGGTCCAGCTGAACGAGGGTGGCAGGCTGATGCTGTTCTTCGGCGCCCGGACCCAGAAGGAGTTGCCGTACTTCGGTCCGCTGATGAACCTGCCAAAGGATTTCATCGACATCAACTTCGCGTTCTCGCGCGAGGAGGGCGCCGCCGTTGGACGGAAGCGCTACGTGCAGCACCTGATGCGCGAGCGGGCCGACGACGTCTCTGCGCTGCTGGGCGACGACAACACCTACGTGTACGTCTGCGGCCTCAAGGGGATGGAGGCCGGTGTGCTCGACGCGATGCGCGACATCTGCGCGGACAAGGCGCTCGACTGGCCGGCGCTGCACATGCAGATGAAGCGCGACGGGCGGCTGCACTTCGAGACGTACTGATCACGACGGCGTCGACTTCGCCCTGCCGCCGCGCCTGATCGCCTGTTCGAGCGGCGCCACCTGACTCGCGATGGCGCTCGATGGCGAGGCACGGATCCGGTCAAGTCGTTCCTGCAGGAAGCGCATATCTTCCGCTTCGCCGATCTGGCCGAGTGCGTAGATCCAGCTCTGCGTCGTCGGCGTCGGCGTCGACGCGATGCGGTCTCGCATGAAGGCGCGCAGTCCGTCGGTGGGTGCAGCCGCCAGAGCGGTCAGTTGATACGGAAGCGATATGTTGCGATCGTCGTCGGCAGCGGTTTCCAGCAAGGATCGGTACCGCTGGGCATCCCAGCGCATCAGATACACCAGTGCTGCGCTAACGGCCGCGGGATTGTGCGGGCGCGACAGCAGCGCCGGGTAGACGGCGGCGACCCGCGTCACCAGTCGATCGGACGCGAAGCGGGCGACGTACGGCAGCGTCGCGAAGTCGAGCTTGAGCTGCAGCGCGGGAGCCGATGACGATGCCTGGAAGTCGAGTCGTGTCGCCAGACAGTCGTCCGCCTGGGGCACCGACACCAGCGGCAGATCGCGCAGCGACGCGACGGTGGTCGGCTGTTCCGCGCAGGCTTCCTTCGCAACGTAATCGGCCGACGACGATGGATCGAGCTTCGCGAGCAGGTTCAGCGCCAATCCGCGCCCGCTCGACAACGGACCGGGGCTCGGCGCATCGAGCAACGCCTTCAGCTTCGGGATCATCCGCGCGTCTTCGAGGAAGCGACCGTAGTTGTTCAGATCGGTATCGACGTTGTACGGATCCACGTCCTCGAAGTGATCGATGACCAACTCACGCGCCGCGCGGAAGTCAGCGTCGTCCATCAGCGACGGCGCCCGGCCTTTCGACCACATCACGCGTTGTGCGGCGTCGATGCGCGAACGTCCGGTCCGTTGCGGCAGTGTCGCTGCGATGGCGTGCATGTAGCGCGCGCCGAGCTCCGCGGTTTCCTTGTCCAGTGCCCCGGGCGTCCAGCCGCCCATGCCGCGCCGCGGCGCCAACGGCTCGTTTGCATCGCGCTCGTGGGGAACGCGCTGGCTGACCTTCAACGCGATCAGTGTTCCGACCAGCGAGCTGCCCATCGGAATGTCTTCGGCCGGATCGACGAGTGCCTGCTCGAGCCGATCGATCACGCGCTGGCGATCGCGCGCGATCCACAGGCCGGTCGTGTCGTGGCGAAAGTAGCAATCGGACTTGTCGGGGCCGACCAGCAGCCCGAGCTTCACGTCGGTCGCTGCGTCGTCCGATAGCCAGTCGATCTGCGTCGCGAGACGCCCGGCGGTGCGTTCGTCGGGCGCATGGCGGATGGACTGGTCGAGCTCGACGGCACGGCTGCGCTCCTCGTCGCTCGATGCGCGCGTGATCGTGAAGCTCACGTCGTTGGTCGCGAGCACGGGCTTCACGCGCCTCGTGACGACATGGATCCGATAGTTGCCTTCGCCATCGAAGCGGAACCGACGGTTGAGCGTGAGCGTCGTCCTGAACTGCCGTGAAGGCGGGTAGCGCGTGAACGAGTCGCCCCAGCGCGGCGTGAAGCGCTCGCTGTCGGCGCGCCATGGATAGACACCGGTCACCGGAGTGACCTCGATCTGGTCGATGTCCATCTGCGACGTGTCGGTCGAGCGATCGATGTCGGCCGGCTCGCTCGCGTCGATCACCAGGTCGACGACGATCGCTTCGCCGCTGAGGTACGCAGCCTTGCCGTCGTGCAGCGATAGCGTGGCCCTCGCACCGGGCGGATCGGCAACCGCAGGGCCGACGAGGAAAACGGCGCAGACTGCGAGCCATCGGATCGACCGGTCACTCATCGGCGCTCCCTGCGTCGCGTTGGTGATCGCGGGACTATGACGGGTGCGACGCGACGCGTCGAGCCCCCGATCGTCCGCGGGAGCGTTGCACGTCGGCTCGATGCGACCGAGCGCCATCCTCGACGCTTTGCGCTAAGGTAGCAATCCGCACTCACGCTCCATCCCACCTCCTCGATCCATGTTGACCGCCCCCGTGGCCCTCGTCATCGGCGCCGGCGACGCTACCGGCGGCGCCATCGCGCGACGCTTCGCGCGCGAAGGGATGACGGCCTGCGTCGTGCGCCGCAGTGTCGAAAAGCTCCAGCCGCTGGTCGAGGCGATCGAACAGGCGGGCGGCAAGGCGCGGGCCTTCGGCGTCGATGCGCGCGACGAGGACGCGGTGGTCGCCCTGGTGGAAGAGATCGAACGCGACGTGGGCCCGATCGAGGCCTACATCTTCAACATCGGCGCGAACGTGCCGTCGAGCATCCTCGACGAGACGGCGCGCAAGTACTTCAAGATCTGGGAGATGGCGTGCCTCGCGGGCTTCCTCACCGCGCGCGAGACGGCGCGGCGCATGGTCGTGCGCGGGAGCGGCACGATGCTGTTCACCGGCGCGACGGCATCGCTTCGCGGGAGCGCGAACTTCGCCGCTTTCGCCGGCGCGAAGCACGCGCTGCGTTCGCTCGCGCAGAGCATCGCCCGCGAACTCGGGCCGAAGGGCATCCACGTCGGCCACGTGATAGTCGACGGCGCGATCGACACCGAGTTCATCCGCACGCAGTTCCCGGAGCGTTACGCGCTGAAGGAACACGACGGGATCCTCGACCCGGCTCACATCGCGGAAAATTACTGGTACCTGCATACCCAGCCACGCGACGCGTGGACCTTCGAGCTCGACCTGCGGCCCTGGTCCGAGCGCTGGTAAAGAAACTTTACTACTTCGAGCGACATGACCAAGGCAGTGGAGTTCTTCTTCGACGTCGGCAGCCCGTCGTCGTATCTCGCGGCGACCCAGCTCCCGACGATCTGCGCGAAGGCGGACGCCGAACTGGTGTACCGCCCGATGCTGCTCGGCGGCGTGTTCCAGGCGACCGGCAACGCGTCGCCGATGGAAGTTCCGGCCAAGGGCCGCTACGTGTTCGACGACCTGATGCGGCATGCGAAGGGTTACGGCGTCGTCCTGAAGATCAACCCGTTCTTTCCGATCAACACGTTGCTGCTGATGCGGGCGGCCACGGCGCTGCAGCTGCGCCAGCCCGACCGCTTCGTCGACTACCTCGATGCGGTCCATCGCGCCATCTGGATCGATTCGCGCGACATGAACGATGGCTCGGTCGTCGCGGCCGTGCTGCAGCGGATCGGGCTCGATCCGGCGAGCGTGATGGCCGCGGTGACCGACCCGCACGTCAAGACGACGCTGAAGGAAACCACCGAAGAAGCGGTCGCGCGCGGTGTGTTCGGCGCGCCGACGATGTTCGTCGGCACGCAGATGTTCTTCGGACAGGACCGACTCGACTTCGTCGCCGACGCGCTCGCCGCCGACTGAGCACTGCGCCTATCGCTCGTTTTGCCTCCCACGTCTGACAAGGACCTCCGATGCCCGATCCCGCCTATCGCCCGCACAACACGCCGCTCCCCGACGCCGCCCTCGACCAACTGTTCCGCGATGCCCGCAGCCACAACGGCTGGCAGGAGAAGCCCGTCACCGACGAGCAGCTTCACGCGCTGTACGACCTGTGGAAGCTCGGGCCGACGTCGGCCAACTGCTGCCCGGCGCGCGTGGTGTTCGTGCGTTCGCCCGAGGCGAAGGAGAAGCTCGCACCCGGCCTTTCCGAAGGCAACCGCGCGAAGACGATGACCGCGCCGGTGGTCGCGATCATCGGCATGGACATGCTGTTCTACGAGCAGTTGCCGAAGCTGTTCCTGCACGCGGACGCCCGCAGCTGGTTCGTCGGCAACCAGGCGATGATCGACGACGCGGCGTCCCGCAACTCGAGCCTGCAGGGCGCCTACCTGATCCTCGCCGCGCGGGCGCTCGGCATCGATACCGGGCCGATGTCGGGGATCGACAAGTCGAAGCTCGACGCGGCGTTCTTCGCCGGTACGGCGGTCAAGACCAATTTCGTCTGCAGTCTCGGCTACGGAATGCCCGAGAAGATCTTCGCGCGCAGCCCGCGGCTCTCGTTCGACGAGGCTTGCCGGGTCGAATGATGCGGCTCGTCCGGCACCGATGATCTCCAGCGACCTGCCGGCGCTGACGACGCCGCGCCTGCGCATCGCGCACGTCCGACCCGGTAACGAAGCGGAGACCGTCGCGTTCTTCGTCCGCAACCGGCATCACTTCTCGCGCTGGGATCCGCCGGCACCGGCGGACTTCTACAGCGTCGGCTTCTGGGAGCGCAGTGTCCTGCGATCGGTCGACGACTTCGCGTCCGATCGTGCGGTGCGACTCGACCTATTCGACGGGAGCGATCGGAACAGCGGCGTCGTGATCGGCCGCGTCGGCTTCTCGCAGATCTTTCGCGGCCCGTTCCAGTCGTGCATCCTCGGCTATCAGATCGATGCCGCCTACGAAGGCAAGGGACTGATGCGCGAGGCGCTGGCGGCCGCGATCGGCTACATGTTCGAGGTCAAGGCGCTTCATCGCATCCAGGCCAATCACCTGCCCGAGAACGCGCGCAGCGCAGCGCTGCTGAAGCGGCTCGGCTTCGTGCGCGAGGGGCTGGCGAAAGACTACCTCTTCATCGCGAACGCCTGGCGCGACCATGTGCTGAACGCGCTGACGAATCCAGCGTTCGACGCCTCCGCGCTGGCGCGCTGATCCGTCGACCGACAGAAACGGCCGTCGCGCCCCGTCGTGAAGACGGCCGGTCGCGGCGTTGCCATCGCGCGACCGGCCGGTGCCTCAACGTTTCGCTTCGTCCGGGCGTCCGGACGGAAGCGTTTCACCGCGACCGACATGCGGGACGCCGGGGCCAGTGGCCGGCGACGCCGGTCCGACTTCGGGCAACGGCAACGGCTTCGCCGCGGCCATCTCTTCTGCCGTCCAGGGCCGCGGCGGCTCGGAGTTCTCGTCGGAAGCGGCGTTGTCGCCGGCGTGTCCACCCGCATTCGTTCGCTTGCTCATCACCGGATCCTCAGACGACGACCAACTGCATCAGGGAATGCGCATTGTCGCCGAAGGACGGCGCGTAGATTTCCAGCGGCTGGTTGTTCGGCCGGTAGCTGTTGTGACCGTTGACGTAATTCGTCGACCCGAGGCCCAGCACCCATGGCCCGCCGCTGCAGCCACCCGTCATGCTGCAGCCGATGCCGATCGTCGGCGGCGAACCGGGGACCGAGCCGTCGTTGGCATAAGGCGCCGTGTCCTGAAACATGCGCTGGCCGTTGAACGGCGGGGCT
>CAXTPX010000036.1:0-11020 GCA_964246005.1 uncultured Burkholderiaceae bacterium
CTCGCGATCCGCCCGACGCGGCGCCGCCTGCTGATGATCCCCGAACAACGGCGTCTCCTCGAGACGTTCGCGTCGCTGATCGCGATCGCGATCGAACGCGTGCACTATGTGGAGGTGGCCCAGGGCGCGGTGTTGCGGGTCGAATCGGAGCGCCTGCGCAACTCGATCCTGTCGGCGCTGTCGCACGACCTGCGCACGCCGATCGCCGCGATGGCCGGGCTCGCCGAGACGCTCGAGCGGCAAGGGGTCGGGGACGAGACACCATCGAACGTCGAACGCCGGTCGTTGATCGCCGCGATGCGCGACGAGGTGCGCCGGATGAGCGTGCTGGTCGAGAACCTGCTCGACATGGCGCGGATCGAGAGCGGCGACGTCAAGCTCAATCGCGAGTGGCACTCGGTCGAGGAGACGGTCGGCAGCGCGCTGGCCGAAAGCGGTCGCCTGCTCGCAGGGCATCGGGTCGAGACCGTCGTGCCGCGTGACCTGCCGCTGGTCGAGTACGACGCGGTGCTGATCGAGCGCGTGCTGTTCAACCTGATCGAGAACGCGGCCAAGTACGCGCCGGGGTCGACGGTGCGCATCGAGGCGCAGGTGGCGCCGGGCAGCCTGCGGCTGTCGGTCGAGGACGATGGTCCGGGCCTGCCCGAGGCGTTCGACACCCCGGAGCGCACCGAGACGCTGTTCGACAAGTTCACGCGCGGCGTGCGCGAGTCGCCGGAGAGCGGGGTCGGCCTCGGCCTCGCGATCTGCCGCGCGATCGTCGAGGCCCACGAGGGGACGATCGCCGTCGAACGGCCTGCGCAGGGCGGTGTGCGCTTCGTCGTGACCTTGCCGCGCGGGGAAGCGCCGGCGGCGTTCGACGAGGAGCCGATCGCCGAACGCGACGTCGATCCGTTGGCGGCATGAGCGATCCGGTGCGGAATGTCGTACTGATCGAGGACGAGGTGCAGATTCGTCGCTTCGTGCGGACCGCGCTCGAACAGGAAGGCTGGCACGTGTTCGAAGCGACGACGTCGGCGCAGGGGTTGGTCGAGTGCGGGACGCGCCACCCCGACCTCGTCGTCCTCGACCTCGGCCTGCCGGACGGCGACGGCACCGACCTGATCCGCGACCTGCGCGGCTGGTCGCAGGTACCGGTGATCGTCTTGTCCGCGCGGTCGGACGAGCGGCAGAAGATCGCGGCCCTCGACGCGGGCGCGGACGATTACCTCACGAAGCCGTTCGGTATCGGCGAACTGCTCGCTCGGGTCCGCGTGGTCGCGCGTCGACAGATCGCGCGACCCGGTCGCACGGTCGTGGCCTTCGGTGACGTCACGGTCGACCTCGCCACCCGTTCGGTCGAGCGCGCCCGGGTCGCTGTGCATCTGACGCCGATCGAGTACCGACTGTTGACGACGCTGATCGCGCACGCCGGCAAGGTGTTGACGCATCGCCATCTGCTGCGCGACGTGTGGGGTCCGAGCCATGTCGAGAGCCATCACTACCTGCGCGTCTACATGGGCAACCTTCGCGCGAAGCTCGAGGCCGATCCGGCGCAGCCGAAGCACCTGCTGACGGTCACGGCGGTGGGGTACCGGTTGGTGCTGGACGAGTGAGGGGCCGGCGAGGCACCCGGAGGTGCCACCGCAACGACGCTGGGTCCCCGCCTTCGCGGAGCGGCGAAATTGGATGCAGTGGTCCAGCTGACGGAACACTCACGCCCGGACGGGGCCCCCGCCTGCGATGTTGAACATCCGCGCCACCGTGGTCGACAGGTGATCGCAAGCCACGCCGTCGGCCGCCTTCAGCTCCACGACCACCCCGTGCAGCATCTTCTGTGTCAACCCGCGCGACATCGCCTGCAGCACCGCGTCGAGGTCATCACCGCGCGCGATCGCACGCTTCGCGCGCGCCAGCTCGGCGCTGCGCCATGCGTCGGCCTGGCCGTGCAGCGCCTGGATCAGCGGCACCGTCCCGCGCTGACGCAGCCAGCGCAGGAAATCGTCGACGCCGTGCTCGACGATCGCCTCGGCTTCCACGACCGCCGCTTCGCGCCGCGCACCGTTCGTCTTCACGATGCCGGCCAGGTCGTCGACCGTGTGCAGGTAGACGTCGGACAACTCGCGCACCTCCGGCTCGACGTCGCGCGGTACCGCGAGGTCCACGATGAACATCGGCTTCCGACGCCGCTGACGGATCGATCGCTCGAGCGCGCCGAGGCCGATGATCGGCACCGAACTCGCAGTGCACGAGACGACGATGTCGAATTCCGCCAGCCGCGCCGGCATGTCGGCCAGCCGCATCGCCTCTGCGCCGAAGCGGTCGGCGAGGACCTGCGCACGCTCCAGCGTCCGGTTCGCGAAGACCATCTGCGACGGCTTCTGCGCCGCGAAGTGCGTAGCGACCAGCTCGATCATCTCGCCGGCGCCGACGAACAGGATGCGCGTCTCGGCCAGCTGCTCGAAGATCTGCGACGACAACCGCACGCAGGCCGCCGCCATGCTGACCGACTGCGTGCCGATGCAGGTCGAGCTGCGCACTTCCTTCGCGACCGTGAACGAGCGCTGGAACATCTGGTGCAACGTGCCGCCGAGCGTCCCGGCCGTCTCGGCCTCGCGCATCGCATGCTTGAACTGCCCGAGGATCTGCGGCTCGCCGAGCACCATCGAGTCGAGCCCGCTCGCCACGCGGAACGCGTGCCGCGCGGCGTCGCCATCCTCGAGCACGTAGGTATGCAGCCCGAGGCGTTCGCGATCGGTACCGCCGGCTTCGGCGAGCCAGTCCATCGCCGGTCCGACCGCGTCGGCGTCGGCGCCCAGGTAGACCTCGGTGCGATTGCAGGTCGAGACGATCGCGACTTCGGCTTGTGCGTTGAAGCGCGTCGCCAGGGCCTTCGCGGCGGGGGCGAGCGACGTTGCTGAAAACGCGAAACGCTCGCGCAACGCCAGCGGCGCGGTCACATGGTTCAGTCCAAGTGCAAGGACACTCAAGCTAATTGACTCCCTTATCCAACGATCGCCGATCCATAGCCTGACGCTTTCGTGCGTTCATGCGGCTCGGCGTATGCCGGGAGGTCGTCTCGCGCGTTGAGTTGTTCACTGCGCGTCGAGGTCGCCGCCGTGGTCGTTGGTGTAATCTAAGCGTTACAGTCCAAAGCGTCAACTATGCTTGTCATCGGTGAGCCAGCCTCCGGGTCGTTCGCCAATCGATAGAGGAGCAATCATGCAGTCACGTCGTCAGTTCATTCGCATCGTCTCGTTCACCGGAGCGGCGTTGATCGTCGGTGCCGAAGCCCGGGCCGCCGACCTACCGCTCGTCGACGAGAAGGACCCGACCGCGGTCGCCCTCGGATACGTCGCCGAGTCGACCAAGGCCAACCAGGCCAAGTTTCCCAACCACACGCCTGCGCAGCAATGCAACAACTGCCAGCTCTATCAGGGCAAGGCCGGTGTCGCGACCGGTGTCGGACCGTGTCCGCTGTACGCCGGCAAGGCGGTTCATGCATCGGGCTGGTGCAGCGCTTACGCCAAGAAGGCTTGACGTCGCAGGGTAAGCACGCGTGACGCCGGCTTTCCCGTTCTCGGCGATCGTCGGCCAGGAGGAAATGAAGCTCGCCATCCTGCTCGCGGCGATCGAACCGCGGCTGGGGGGCGTGCTGGTGTTCGGCGACCGGGGCACCGGCAAGTCCACCGCGGTCCGGGGGCTCGCCGCGTTGCTGCCGCGACTGCGCGTCGTCGCCGGGTGTCCGTACGGATGCGATCCGGCGGCGCCGTGCGATGCCTGCCTCGCGTCGCCCGAGCGAACGCGCGCTGGCAAGGCCCTTCACACCGCGCTCGTGACGGCGCCGGTGGTCGACCTGCCGCTCGGCGCCACCGAAGATCGCGTGGTCGGTGCACTCGATCTCGAGCGCGCGCTGTCGCAGGGCGTCAAGGCATTCGAGCCGGGTCTGCTGGCCCGAGCCAACCGCGGCTTCCTCTACGTCGACGAGGTCAACCTGCTCGAGGACCATCTCGTCGATCTGCTGATCGATGTCGCGGCCTCGGGGGAGAACGTCGTCGAGCGCGAGGGGCTGAGCGTTCGGCACCCCGCGCGCTTCGTGCTGGTCGGCAGCGGCAACCCCGAAGAGGGCGAGCTGCGGCCGCAACTGCTCGATCGCTTCGGGCTGTCGGTCGAAGTGACGACGCCGACCGCGCTGCCCGAGCGCGTGGAGGTGGTGAAGCGGCGCGATGCCTACGAGCGCGACCCGCTGGCCTTCATCGAGCGGTGGAAGAAGGAAGACGAGCGCACGCGCCGTCGGTTGACGGCTGCGCGCGCCCGCCTCGATGCGGTCGAGGTCGACGATGCGGCGCTCGAAGCGGCGGCGCGGCTCTGCATGCAGCTCGGTACCGACGGCTTGCGGGGCGAATTGACGTTGATGCGCGCGGCGCGCGCCCTGGCCGCGTTCGACGGCGCCGACCGGGTCGATCCGTCCCAGTTGCGCCGTGTCGCGGCACCGTCGTTGCGCCATCGTCTGCGACGCGACCCGCTCGACGACAGCGGCACGAGCGTGCGGGTCGACCGCGCGGTCGCCGAAGTCCTGGCGGCCTGAGTCGCGCGTGCGCGGGACGGCGGCGGGCGACGCACGGGACGGAACGGTCCTCGAGGGCGACGGGTCCACGTCGTCGCCGTGGAACGACGGGTTGCTCGCCGCGGCCTGCATCGCGGTCGATCCGGTCGGACTCGGCGGCGTGCGCGTGCGGGCCGCCGCCGGTCCGGTCCGCGACGCGTGGTCCGCGCACTGGCGCTCGCTGTTGCCCCCGTCCACGCCGATCCGCAACGTACCGCTGCACGTCGACGACGGTCGCCTGATCGGTGGTCTCGACCTCGCGGCATCGCTGCGCACCGGACATGCAGTCGAGCAGCCCGGCCTGCTGTCGCAGATCGACGGCGGCTACGGTGTCCTCTCGATGGCCGAGCGCATCGATCCGTCCACGGCGGGCCGCATCGCGACCGTGCTCGAGACCGGCGTCACCGGGCGGCCGAGCTCGGACGACGTCGCGACATCGACACGCTTCGCGTTGATCGCATTCGACGAAGGCGATGCGGACGAGGGATTCGCAGCGACGCTCGCAGAACGGTTGGCCATCGTCGTCGACCTGCGGGAATGCTCGATCCGTTCGGTCGCGCGGGCCGTGCCGTCGATCGAATGTTCGAGTGCCACGGTCGATGCGGCACGTGCGCGCCTGCCGCAGGTCGACGTCGCCGACGAGATGGTCGAAGCGCTGTGTGCTGCCGCGGTCGCGCTCGCCATCGACTCGCTGCGGATGCCGCTGTTCGCGATCCGCGTCGCCCGGACGCTCGCGGCCCTCGCGGGTCGTGACGCGGTCGAAGCCGACGATGCCGCGGGCGCCGCACGGCTCGTGTTCGCGCACCGCGCGCGGCAGATGGTCGGTGCATCGTCCGAGGCGCCGTCCGACGGCGACGAACGCGAAGCCGATTCGAACGAGCAGCAAGCGTCGGACGCTGCCGGTCGGAACGACCCGGCCGAGGGTCGGGACGATGACGCCGTCGACGACCCGCAGCCGATGTCCGACGAGGCACGTGCCCTCGACAAGCCGCTCGAAGAAACGGTCGTCGAAGCGGCCGTCGCTGCGATCCCGGCCGGTCTCCTCGAACAACTGGTGCGCGGTGCAGGCGCGCAGCGCTCCGCATCGCGCAGCGCCGGCGCGGGCGCCGCCGGTCGCGGCCGGCAGCGCGGCGCGCCGGCCGGGATTCGACGCGGACGGCCGCGCGCGCCCGAGCGCCTGAGCCTGATCGAGACATTGCGGGCGGCCGCGCCGTGGCAACGCATCCGTCGTGCCGAGGCATCGTCCGCTTCCTCGTCGCCGAAGGTCCGGGTCCGCGCCGACGACCTGCACGTCGTCCGCTTCAAGCAGCGGCATCCGACCACCACCGTGTTCGTGATCGACGCGTCGGGGTCGGCCGCATTGCATCGGCTCGCCGAAGCGAAGGGGGCGATCGAGCTGTTGCTGGCCGACTGCTACGTGCGACGTGACAGCGTCGCGGTGCTCGCCTTTCGCGGCAAGGACACGCAGATGTTGCTGCCACCGACACGCTCGCTGGTACGCGCCCGGCGCAGCCTCGCGGGCCTTCCGGGTGGCGGCGGTACGCCGCTCGCCAGCGCGCTCGATGCCACGCGCGAACTGGTGGTCGCCATCCGCCGCCGCGGCGAGACCGCGCTCGCGGTGCTGCTGACCGATGGCCGCGCCAACGTGGCCCGCGACGGCAGCGGCGGCCGACCGCGCGCCGAGGCCGATGCGCTCGTGTCCGCGCGCGCGTTGCGGGCGCTGGACGTCGATGCGTTGCTGATCGACACGTCGCCGCAGCCGCATCCGCAGGCGAAGAAGATCGCCGATGCGATGGGCGCGTCGTACCGGCCGCTGCCGCATGCCGGCGCGACCGAACTGTCGGCCGTCGTCAACCAGGCGGCGCGCAGTCGATCGAACGCGCGCTGATGGACGGACGAACGCGCCTCGTCGAAGCCGGCGGCGTGCGCTGGAACGTCTGGACGCTCGGCGCCGGACCGACGCTGCTGCTGCTGCACGGCACCGGCGCGTCGAATCGCTCGTTCCGCGATCTCGCGCCGCGCCTCGCGCGCTCGTTCAACGTGATCGCGCCGGACTTGCCCGGCCATGCCGCGACGTCCGCGACTTCTTCCGCCGTCATGTCGCTCGACGGCATGGCGGCTTCGCTGGCCGCATTGCTCGTCGCGCTCGACGCCGTGCCGTCGATCGCGGTCGGCCACTCGGCCGGCGCCGCGGTGCTGGTGCGCATGGCGCTCGACCGTCGCGTGACGCTGCGTGCGCTGATCGGACTGAACGCCGCGCTGCTGCCGCTCGACGGGCTGCAGCGCCTGATGTCGCCGATGGCCAAGCTGCTCGCGCTGGCGCCGGGCGTCCCGCAGTTCGTGAGCCGCGTCGCCGGTGATGCGCGCGCGGTGCAGCGACTCGTCGACAGCACCGGCTCGAAACTCGATGCCGACGGCACGCGCCTGTACGCCGCCCTGATCCACGACCCTCGCCACGTCGCCGGCGCCCTCGCGATGATGGCCGCGTGGAACCTCGACCGGACCTGGGCGCAGTTGCCGTCGGTCGATCCCGCGCCGCTGCTGATCGTCGGCGGCAACGACCGCACCGTGCCGCCGCGGCAGGCGACGCAGGTCGCGTCGCGAGTGCCGGGCACCGAAGTCGTGACGCTCCCCGGGCTCGGTCATCTCGCGCACGAGGAGGCGCCCGACCGGGTCACCGACCTGATCGTGTCGCACGCGGTCGCTCGACGGGTGCTGGACTAGCCTCGTCCGCGTTCGCGAGAAGCGCCGCGCGCCCGAAGGCCGCGCGCAGCAGCGGGCGGTCATGCGCCTGCAGGTAGGGATCGGCTTCGGTGACCACGAACTGCCGGAACGCTTCGGCCACCGGCGACAGCATCTTGCCGGTCGTGTTGACGATGAACCAGGTCCGCATCAGCGGCGTACCCTCGACCCGCAGCAAGCGCAGCAGGCCACTGCTCAACTCGAGCCCGAGCGTGTGCAACGACAGGAGGCTGATGCCCATCCCGGCCATCACCGCCTGCTTGATCGTTTCGTTGCTCGACATCTCCATCACGATCTGCGGCGAGCAGCGGTGGTCCGCGAACCAGTCGTCCATCGCCTTCCGCGTGCCGGAGCCGTGTTCGCGCGCGATGAACGGAAGGCCGGCCGCGACGCCGGCCTTCAACGGCCGCTTCGTGCCGAGGAGCGGATGGTCTGGGGCGCAGGCCATCACCATCGGATGCGGCGCGAACGGATGACTGTGCGTCGCGAGCACCTTCGGCGGCCGACCCATGATCGCGAGGTCGATCTCCTTGTCGTGCAGCAACGTGACGAGCTGGTCGCGGTTGCCGCTCACCTGCAGCCGCAGCTCGACGCCCGGATGCGCCTCGCGAAAGCGCGCGAGGAGGCGCGGCACGAAGTACTTCGCGGTGCTCACGAGCCCGACGTTGAGGAGACCGGCCTCGACCCGCTTCAGGCGGGCCATCGCGTCCTCGGCATCGCGCATCGTCGCGATGATGCGACGCGCGTAGACGAGCAGGTATTCGCCGGTCGTCGTCAACGACACCACGCGACCACGCCGATCGAAGAGAGGCAGCCCGACGGCGGCTTCCAGATCCTTGATCTGCATCGTCACGGCCGGTGCGGTCAGGTGGAGCGCATCGGCCGCGCGCGCGAAGCTGAGGCGCCGGGCGACTTCGGCGAACACGCTGAGCTGACGAAGGTTGACGTTCTTCATGAAATTCCCGATTAAGCAATCCTGAATCGACCTGCCGGGAAGATTGAATTTACCTGAGTCGTGGTCGTGCCTACATTCGGCGTTCGCAACCAACGTCGAGGAGCCCCGAGTGAACGCACCCGTCGAACCCGCCATCGCAGCGGACGCCGTCATCACCGACGGCAAGAAGCGCTACGCCGCCGGCGTGCTCAAGTACAAGCAGATGGGCTACTGGCAGCCCGACTACGTGCCGAAGGACACCGACGTCATCGCGCTGTTCCGCATCACGCCGCAGGAGGGCGTCGACGCGGACGAATGCGCGGCGGCGGTGGCCGGCGAGTCGTCGACCGCGACCTGGACCGTGGTGTGGACCGACCGCCTGACGGCCTGCGAGTTGTACCGCGCGAAGGCCTATCGCGTCGACGCCGTCCCCAACACCGGTGAAGGCACGAAGACGGAGGCGCAGTACTTCGCGTACATCGCGTACGACCTCGATCTCTTCGAAGGCGGCTCGATCGCGAACCTCACGGCGTCGATCATCGGCAACGTGTTCGGCTTCAAGGCGGTCAAGGCGCTGCGTCTCGAGGACATGCGCATTCCGGTCGCGTACCTGAAGACCTTCCAGGGTCCGGCGACCGGTATCGTCGTCGAGCGCGAACGCCTCGACAAGTTCGGTCGGCCGCTGCTCGGCGCGACGACGAAGCCGAAGCTCGGCCTCTCCGGCCGCAATTACGGCCGCGTCGTCTACGAAGGCCTGAAGGGCGGCCTCGACTTCATGAAGGACGACGAGAACATCAACTCGCAGCCGTTCATGCACTGGCGCGATCGCTTCCTGTATTGCATGGAGGCGGTCAACAAGGCGTCGGCCGCGACCGGCGAGGTCAAGGGGCACTACCTCAACGTGACGGCCGGCACGATGGAAGAGATGTACGAGCGCGCGGAATTCGCGAAGTCGCTCGGCACCGTGATCATCATGATCGACCTCGTCATCGGCTACACCGCGATCCAGTCGATGGCGAAGTGGGCGCGCAGGAACGACATGATCCTGCACCTGCACCGCGCCGGTAACTCGACCTACTCGCGCCAGAAGAACCACGGGATGAACTTCCGCGTGATCTGCAAGTGGATGCGGATGGCCGGCGTCGATCACATCCACGCGGGCACGGTCGTCGGCAAGCTCGAAGGCGATCCGCTGATGATCGCGGGGTTCTACGACACGCTGCGCGAGCCGTCCACGAAGATGAACCTCGAGCACGGCCTCTTCTTCGACCAGGAGTGGGCGTCGCTGCTGAAGGTCATGCCGGTCGCATCGGGCGGCATCCATGCGGGGCAGATGCATCAGCTGCTGACCTATCTCGGCGAGGACGTCGTGCTGCAGTTCGGTGGCGGCACGATCGGTCACCCGGCCGGCATCCAGGCTGGCGCGACGGCGAACCGCGTCGCGCTCGAGGCGATGGTGCTGGCACGCAACGAAGGCAAGGACATCTGGAACGAGGGTCCGCAGATCCTGCAGGACGCGGCCAAGTGGTGCACGCCGCTGAAGCAGGCGCTCGACACGTGGGGCGAGGTCAGCTTCAACTACGCGTCGACGGACACGGCGGACTTCGTGCCGACGGCGACGGCGAGCACGTAAGCGGCTGTCTACTCACATCATCCGAGTTCGTCGTTCCCGCGAACGCGGGAACCCAGCGACTTCGGGTGAACCAAGCAACGACCCTGGTTACCGCGTGCGCGGGAACGACGAACACGAGATCGGAGCGAACTCATCATGATGACCAACACCAACCAGCGCGTGACGCAGGGACAGTTCTCGTTCCTGCCCGACCTGACCGACGAGCAGATCACCGCGCAGATCGAGTACGCGCTTGCGCAGAGCTATGCCATCGGCGTCGAGTACACCGACGATCCGCACCCGCGCAATACGTATTGGGAAATGTTCGGCAATCCGATGTTCGACCTGAAGGATCCGGCCGGCATCCTGGCCGAGATCAAGAGTTGCCGGGCGACCTTCCCGAGCCATTACATCCGCGTGACCGCGTTCGATGCGACGCGCGGCGTCGAGACGGTCAAGATGTCGTACATCGTCAACCGGCCTGCGAAGGAGCCGGGCTTCGGCCTCGCGCGCACCGAGGCCGAGGGGCGCAGCATCCGCTATCGAATCTCGTCTTACGCGACCGACAAGCCGGAAGGCGAACGGTACTAGCCGTCGTTCCCGCGAGAGCGGGAAACCGGCGTAGTTTCGACGCTGCTTGCAAGGTAACGACACTGGGTTCCCGCGTTCGCGGGAACGGCGAATGCGAGATGGATACCGACCCTCAAACTTCCCCCACTGTCGGCTCCGTCCTCGCCGACACGCAGGTCGAGGCGGTGCTCGACGAGCTCGACCGGGACCTGATCGGCCTCGGACCCGTGAAGACGCGCGTGCGCGACATCGCGGCGTTGCTCGTCATCGACAAGCTGCGCGAGCGGCTCGGGCTCATGTCCGAAGCGCCGTCGCTGCACATGAGCTTCACCGGCAACCCCGGCACCGGCAAGACCACGGTCGCGTTGCGGATGGCGAAGATCCTCCATCGGTTGGGCTATGTGCGAAAGGGTCATCTGGTCGCGGTCACGCGCGACGATCTCGTCGGCCAGTACATCGGCCACACCGCACCGAAGACCAAGGAGATCCTGAAGAAGGCGATGGGCGGGGTCCTGTTCATCGACGAGGCCTACTACCTCTACCGGCCCGAGAACGAGCGCGACTACGGGCAGGAGGC
>CAXTPX010000037.1:0-10933 GCA_964246005.1 uncultured Burkholderiaceae bacterium
GACATCCGACTCTCCGCCAGAAGCACGTGCAATGCGCGGAAACGGTCGATACGGAGTTCTGACTCAATCTTGCTCAAGCTCCAGTCAATAACAGCAGTATGTGAACCGGCGTACCCTTAAGAGTTTATGGAATGTATTAAGTAGGTCGTATTGATTACGGAAAAAATATTTCCCTTTTTTGGAATAAACTTTAGTCTTCTCATTCACGAGATTCAACATGACAATAAGCCTTGAAGACGAGAACTTAGAAAAGTACGAAGAGTGGCGGGAGGCAACCAGGGAATTTATCGCCAGGTTCGACAGGTTGTCGTCTGGACTTTCCGTTGCACCATCGGAATTACAAGCTGCCGCGGAGGAAATGGATCGAAAGCGAAGATCCTTCCTTACGGTCTGGGTATAAGCCGGACACTTGTGACCGGGCGGATCGACTTAGCAGCTGCCGTAACGGAAAATATTTCAAGTAGTACGGCGTAATGGGGCCGGATAGCGCGCCGATTCTTCGTCGACGGGGCAATGTATCGATGAGCGGCTAGCAGATGACCTTGAACGGGCGCTTACTCGCCGCTATCAAGTCATTGCCCTTGTCGTCAGTCAGCAAGAGCAAGAGGAACGCCCCGGGCTTCGGCCATGCATGCCAACTTGGAGAGGCCTCCATTGCGTTCGACGGTGGTCAGCTTCGCTGCGTCATCGACGCCTCGGTCACGGAATCGATCCAGTCTGCGGCCTAAGCGTCTGCGTCGTGTGGTTCGTCACCAATCGGGTGCGTCATTACTATCGCAGAGCGATTGCATCGGCAAGAATTGCTCAAGAAGATAGACGAGTTTGCCGATGTACCGGAATGAGCCGAACCGGCGTTTTACTCCTCGCGGTCGTCTTGATCGCATCGGCCGCTCTTTTCCTCTTTGGAGTACCAAGGACGTGATCGCGGTCGCGCCGGGAGGTTGGAGTAAAATCTTAAGCCACCGGAGCTTAGAGTGGCGCTCTACAAACCGGACTGCTCACCTAGACGAGTGGACCGTTCACGAAAGCGGGTGGTGAATCCTATCGTGCGATGGACGCCAAGCAAAAAAAGCCACGAACTAGCCGCCTCGCAACTGCGTGCAGCGAGCCAGTGAGCCAGTGAGCCAGTGGCCAGATGCCGGGAGGGCGGTGACGGTTCCATGCTCCAGATTGAAGAAGAGATTGAAGTAGGCAACCGGGTGGCGCAATGAGGATCCCCACCTCCTGCATATCGAAAGAGCAAAAGCCGAGCTTGGAATCCTTGGCAACCATCGGACAATATAGAACGCGATCAACCGTAGTTGCCCGACCATGGTTGCTGAAACAGATGCGGATTCGAACGGTCGTCAGCTATATGAACGTTCCCCCGAACACTACATGTCTGCTGCAGAGGTTGATACCTTCGTCGCATTACCCGGAACGCTGACCGAACCCGGACCTGATCCCACTGCAACAGAACGATTCCTCAAACACCGGCCTACCCAGATAGTCTATCGGAGGCGTATAGAGGTCGATGAACTCCGCCTCGCAGAGTTAGCGTAGATTTTTCGACAGATCGACGCGACTTCGCGTCTACGCACCAACCATCGGCTGGCATGCGTCATGACCGGCGCCTAGTAAGATTTTTCCGAGCGCTTACCGTTCGCTTGGTTTGCGCTTGTACTCGGGAGAGCCTTGATCGCAGCAAGCAACCGGGCGTCGGACAATCGCGTCAATCCAGCTAGACCGGCCCGAAGCAACTCACTCTTCTTGGTTGACTGAGACAGTTGGAGAAGACGCATCTTCAAGTCGCCGAACGTCGCGTATTCGTCCTTGGGTATCTTGAAGCGGTCGCGGACGAATTTCGGCTTGCCGCTCTTCACACCGGACCGTTTCGTCGCGCTCGACTTTCCGCCTCCCTTGACCAAGTGGCTGATCGTGTCGTCGACGACTTCATCGACGGCCCGAGCAACCGCTTCGTCAGCCACCAAACGATCGACACCCTGCTCTGAAGATGCTGGGGTGACACCTGAGACGCGCTTGGTCGTTCTCTTTCCTTTCGTCATTGAAGCCTCTTCAATAGATAGTTGCCCGGTTCGATCGTCACCATTGCCACGGCGATGCGTCCACCAAGGGCCGCTACGGTGCTGGTCCCAAATTCAGTGGCATCACAGGTGTCTCGGGCTGAAGGGCAAAGACTGACACGGTCGGCACACAACGTTGATGACATGTCATAAACACCTTGCAAACGACATGACCGGTGCCTCCCGCAACGCTGGTCGTCGGCGAACCCACCGACCTGCTGATCGTCAAGTGCGCTGCCCATCTGACGGGTGACACCATCGAGTTTCCGATCATGCCGCGCTGGGTCGTGGCTTCGTTTCTTACCTGCAACGGATTGTCCGATAGCGCGAATGCCTCAACAGGGCATAACCGCAGCGCACCTCGTGTCTCCCTAGCGCGGTTGGCGATAACCCTGCAGCAGGTATCCGGCCTCGCGGCTGTTCGCGACAACCATTGAACAATGCTTGCCGGAACGGAGTTCAACGCTCCTGCGCCGACGTCGCGGAGAACCGTTGTGCTGGCTGCAAGAAATCCCTCGCGTCGTCTCCCGGTCACATGACGTCGTTATGGTTGAACCGCACGACACCCGGTAGGTGGCGGCCGCAAACCAAACACAGGGAGAAGCACGTGTTCGATCACGTCGGGACCATCGCACACCGGATGTGGTACGGCGTCCCCTCAGTCGTCGCCCTCGTCGTCGCGTCGGCGGCCATGGCGCAGAACACCACGCCCGTCGTGCTCACCTTCTCGACCGTGGGCGACTCGCGTCAGGACCCGGTGACCTTCGACAAGGCCAGCGTGGGCAACACGCTGTCGGGACAGGACGCGATCTGGTTGCAGAACACGAAGGCCTTCGGCCGCATCCTGCGCACGATCCAATCGCAGAAGGCCAGCATGCTGTTCTTCAACGGCGACATGGTCCACGGCTACGGCTGGGCGGCGCTCGGCTATGCGTCGAACCCGGCAGGCACGGTGATATCGGGACCCACGGTGCCCACGTCGGTGGCCGACGTCGTCAACGGCGACCTGCTCAAGTTCTACCAGCAGTACGCGTACTGGCGCGGCCTGGTCGCCACGGTCGAGGAGACCGGGACCTATGTCTTCCCCGTGCCCGGCAATCACGAGACCGAGTGCAAGGCCTGCAACAAGGCCGCGAAGGTCGAGAACGAGAACGCCTACGTCGCCAACATGGGTGACCTGATCGTCGACACGGCCCGATTCACCGGCATTCTCGGCAGCGCTCCGCAGAACGTCGCCTTCGGTCCGGCAGGGGGCGCAGGACCCGACGGGTTGTCGACGGACCAGAGCAAGCTGTCGTACAGCTTCGATTTCAAGGGCATGCACTTCGTGGTGATCAACACCGATCCGGTCGGCAGCGAATCGCACGCACCCACGCAATGGCTCTCGTCCGATCTCGCTGCGGCGCTCGCCCGTGGCGTCCACCGCAACTTCGTATTCGGCCACAAGCCGGCCTACACCTACGCCTACCTTGCGAACGGCCCGACCCCTGCGGCCGGGCTCGACGCGGCGCCGGGAACGATCGCGGCACGCGATGCGTTCTGGAACGTCATCGAGACCTACGGCGCGACGTATTTCAGCGGTCACGAACACGTTTTCAACATCTCGCGACCGCGCGGCAGCGCCTATCAGGTGCTCGTGGGCTCGGGTGGTTCGCCGTTCGACGTGAAGGCGACCGACGTCACGATCAATCCCGCCACGGACCGCGACTACGCCTGGGCCACCGTGCGGGTTCACCAGGACGGCGGCGTCGACATCCAGGCTTACGGCTTCGATCAGAACTTCGGGCCGACCCAGTTGCTGCAACAGGTCACGCTGCCATGAGGCACGCCCCCATGAAGATGGTATTCAAGGTCCTCGCCTTCTCGGCAATGCTCGGCGGTCCGCTTGCCGCTCAGACGCATACGGTCGATACCGGCACGCCGAACGGCAGCGCCGTCGGTGCGTTCGCCTTCGACGCCAACGACTGGTATGCCGGTCAGGTCGTCTTCGGCTCGAGCGTGCACATAATCGATGTCTTCGCGCACGTGCTCGGCGGCGCGCAGGGCGAGACCTTCACGATCTCGCTCTACGACGACAGCGCGACGCATGTACCCGGCAACGCGCTCCATACGACGACGGCGGTCTACACGGCCGACGGCTGGAACGGCGTCGGTGCACTATCCGGGTGGAACGTTGCAGCGGGACTCTACTGGATCGGCCTGGAAATCGGCTTCGGCGACACACTCGGTTCCACCAGCGACACCGGTGCACTGCTCGACGCCGGCGTGCCCAACCCGTTGACAAGAACCGCCTTCGATGCCGGCAGCGGCTACGTCGCGACCGCCTCTCCGTTGCGCTTAGGTCTGCAGCTCGATGCCGTCGCTGCCACGGTCCCCGAACCCGGGTCCATCGCATTGCTTTTCTCGGGCGCGGGCGCTCTGCTCGCGGTCGCCCAACGTCGCCGCCGTTGACGGCATCGGCATGACGAGCTCGTTTGTCGAGCGTCTCGTCGGACGTGGCAGGCCGGGTCGTTCGCGGGGTACGCCGAGCGCCTTCCGCAGGACCGCGACGGCGGGGTTGTTCCTCCTCGCATTTGAAGGCGTCGGTCTGGCCTGTTCGAACGAGGCCACGGAGCCGATGGGAACGGACACGCACTTTCCACTCATCTACGGCGACCATCCGACCGTCGCCCAGCTCTCGGCGCTCGGCCGCAGGATGTTCTTCGATGCCGGACTGTCCGCGTCGGGCCGGCAGTCCTGTGCGAGTTGCCACGATCCCCGTCATGCCTTCGGGCCACCCGATCGCCGCGTCGTGCAGGCCGGCGGGGCCGGGATGGACCGCTTCGGATTCCGCAGCGCGCCGTCGCTGACCTATCTGCATTCGCCGATCGCGTTCACCGAGCACTTCTACGAAGCCGAGGTGACCAACGGCAAGGACGACGAAGGTCCGACCGGCGGGCGCACGTGGGACGGCCGCGTGAACACGGGCCACGACCAGGCGCTGATGCCGTTGATGGATCCGGCCGAGATGGCGAACCCGAGTCGCGAAGCGGTTTTCGCGCGCCTCAGTCACAGCAATTACGTAAACGCCTTTCGCGAAGCGACCAGCGCGCCGGGTGAGGACATCATGTCCGACCCCGAATCGGCGGTTGTTTGGATGACCGTGGCGCTCGAGACCTTCGAGCAGTCGCAGGCGGAATTCCATCCGTTCACGAGCAAGTACGACGCGTACCTGCGCGACGAGGTCGACCTGTCGCCTTCGGAGCAACGTGGGCTGACGGCGTTCAATGACCTGAAGAAGGGCAACTGCGCGAGTTGTCACCCGAGCAGCCACAAGAGCCCGGCCAACCATTTCCCGCTGTTCACCGACTTCGGTTACGTTGCGCTGGCCGTGCCGCGCAATCGCGACCTTCCGGCCAATCGGGATGCCGCCTTCTTCGACCTCGGACTGTGCGGGCCATTGCGTACCGACTTGAAGGATCGGCCAGAGTATTGCGGGATGTTCCGGACACCGACGCTGCGCAACGTGGCGTTGCGCCAGAATTTCTTCCACAACGGCTCGCTGCACTCGCTGCGCGACGCGGTGGCGTTCTACGCGAGCCGGGACATCGATCCGAAGAGATGGTACGGCCACACGTCCGGCGCCCGTAAGTACGACGACCTGCCCGAGGCCTATTGGAAGAACGTCAACGTCGATATTCCGTTCAAGCCGAAGGCGGACGGACAGCCCCGGCTGACGTCGCGGGACGTCGACGACATCGTCGCCTTCCTCGGGACGTTGACCGACGGCTATGCGGCGCCGGTCCCCCTCCGGCGCGCGCACTGACATCGCGACCCGAAGGACCGTTCCACCTCAGAAATGCGTGCGCAGCTTCAGGTACGCGAAGCGCCCGCGCAGGTCATAGGTGTACTCACTGGTGTTGACGGTGCCGTCGTCGTAGAAAGGTGGTCGACGATCGGCCAGGTTGTCGACGCCCGCGACCATCGTCAGCGCACCGAGGCGCCATGCCGCAGCCAGATCGAAATACACGACGCTCGCAGAGCGATTGTCGACCAGCGACACGTCCTGCCCGAGCGCATGCACCGGACCGATGTAGCGCGTAATCCACGTGACGTCGACCCCGCCGCGCGACCACCCCAGCACGGCGTTGGACTTCACCCGCGGGATCGCACCCGGATTGGTCGAGCTGGTCGGCTGGTCGACCGTCCCGACCAGCTGCACGAAGGGACCACCGGTGGTCAGTTGCTGACGGTGGTCCAGTGTCACCGTGGTGGCGCTGCGAAGGCTGACGGTGCCGGCGGCTGGCAGGCCGAACGTCGCGAGGCTGGTAACGTACCCGAGGTTGACGTCGAAGCCGTCGGTGCGGGTCACGCCCTGGTTCGCCTCCAGGTCGGTGAGCGTCGTCAGGTTGCCGAGCACGCCGCCGCGCGGCCCGATCAGTCCGCAGAGCGCATTGGACAGGCCCGGGCTCGCGTAGCAGCTCTGCAGAATCGTCGTCGGATTGAGCGCTCCGATGGTGTTGCGGATCGCGATGTTCCAGTAGTCGATCGAGGCCGAGAAGTCGCGCAGCCCCGACGGCGCCAGCACCATTCCGACCGACCAGTTCTTCGAGCGCTCCGGCTTCAGGTCGGGGTTGCCACCGAGCAGCGTGTTGTAGTTGTTGGTCGGCTGGGCGTAGTTGGGTGCCAGTCCCTGCGCCCTGCAGTTCGCATCGACGATGGGGTTCGACCGTTGACCGGCCGTGGCGTCGCACGGGTCATTGAACGCATTCGAAACCGCGGTGCGGCCCAGGTGCAGCTCGGCGATCGACGGCGCCCGGACGCCCGTCGATCCGGCCAGGCGCAGGCGGACCGAGTCGTCGATGCGCCAGTCCGAGCCGACCTTCCACGTGACGTCGCCGCCGAAGTTGCTGTAGTGGGAGAAGCGGCTCGCGAGGTTGACGTCGAGCTCGCGCGCGAACGGCAGGTTGCGGAGCACCGGCACCTTGGTTTCGCCGAACAGCTCGGCCACCGTGTAGCCGCCCGAGGTCGGCGCCGCATCGGCACCCTGCTGGTCCCCCGCCAACGTCACGGCGTCGGGTGTGAACGCGCCGGATAGTCGCCTCGCGGTGGCGCCGGCAGCGATCGCGAGCGGGCCCGCCGGCAACTGCAGGACGTCGCCGGTGATGTTCGACTCGAGCGCGTGTTGCGTGTAGGTGCTCTGCGAAAGGCTCGTATAGCGCAGGTACGCGAGCGCCGACGGCGACAGCGAGGTCGGGCCGAACAGGTCGCCCGGGCCGCACCCGCGCGCGACGTCCGCCGCCGAGCACGCGACCTGCCCGACTTCCTGTTCCGCATGCGTGAAGTTGACGGCGTTGTCGACCTTGAACGTCTCGTGGACGCGGCCGTACGAATACGACGCGTCCCACGCGAACCCGCCGCCGAGATCGCCGCGAAGCCCGAGCAGCACCCGGCCGTTGCGCGAGCGCGCTTCACCTGTCTGGTCGCCGACCTGCTCGAAGACCTTGCTTAACGTGAGCGGAAGACCGAACGGGTTGCCGGTCGCCGTCGCAGGCACCAGAAAGCCGTTCGGATACTTCAGCGTGACCGGGGTCGTCCCGAGCGTTGCGCCGTTCTTCCGCGTACGGGACGTCCGGTCGTCGAAGAACCCCTGTGCGTAAGCCTCGATGTCCGACGAAAGCCGCAGGCTGCCAAGCAGGCTCGCATCGAGACGCTCCTGACCGATCGTCAGCTGGTTGCCGGTCGACAGGTCGAAGCGGTCGGCCACGCCGTAGCGATGGTAGCGACCGTCGCCGTCGGCGATCCACCGCGTCGACGTGGCGCCCGTGACCGGGTCCTTGAAGCCCGGACTCGTGAAGATCGCGATGCCGCCCGGGTTGCGTGTAGTCGTCAACGTCCCGTTCGGTTCGATGTCGACGACCCGGTTGCGTGACCAGGCGCGGTCGCGCTGATCGATCGGGTCGGTCTTGCCGTATTGCAGGCTCGCGATCACGCTGGTCCGATCGTCGGCCCAACCCCCGGTCGCATCGAAGGTGCGGCTGGCGCCGTCCCCTCGACCGGTCAGGCCGCCGGCGGCTCCGAGCTCCGTTCCGTCGATGCGCTTGCGCAGGATGATGTTGATCACGCCCGCGATCGCGTCCGACCCGTAGATCGGCGACGCACCGTCGCGCAGGATCTCGACGTGGTCGATCTGGGACAGCGGAATGGCACCGAGGTCGATGCCTTCGGACGTGATGTTGCCCGCCGGCGTGAGGCGCTTGCCGTCGACCAGCACGAGGGTCCGGGCGGACCCGAGGTTGCGCAGATCCGCGAACTCGTTGCCGGTCCCGTTCGCAGTGCCCAGCGAATTCTGGTTGCTCGTCAGGCCCTGGAAGCCTTCGGCGCTGACGTACGACAGCAGTTGCTGCAGCGTCGTCGCGCTCGACGAGTCGATCTGCGAGCGGGAGATGATCGTGACCGGGTTCTCGACGCCGACATCGGCCGACCGGATCGCGGAGCCGGTGACGACGACCGGCTCGAGCGAATGAGGCGGCTCGTCGGCAATACAGGCGAACGGCAGCGCGCTCGCGACGAGGATCGTCGCGAAGCCGTGGACGGGTAACGAACGGAGGCGGGGCGGCATGATGGATGGGGACGGAGGGGCGTGCGGATGCGGCGTCGATCCGACCACGTCCCGCCTGCGCGAGGAAGTTGGATCAGGCGTCCGCCCCGCCCGGGCCGCTGGCGGCCGGACGAAGGGTCGCTCGGAGAGGACGGTCGAGCAGCGCGGGCGCGGTGCCAGCACCGCGCCCGGCGTCAGCCCTGGGGACGACGGCGTCGACGCAGTCCGAGCGCCGACAGACCGAGCACCACGAGCGCGGCCGTACCGGGTTCCGGAATGGCCGTCACGTTGATCGAACTCAACGTCGCACTGAGCGATCGGATGCCGGTCCCGTCGGCATTGGCGTTGTAGAAGCCGAAGTTGCTCAGCATCGTGTCGAGGTTGGTCGTCAGCTGCACGGTGTTCTGCAACAACGACAGCGCATTGGTCGAAGGCCATTGGTTGATCGACTCGAGGTCGACCACGAAGGTGCTGTTGGTGGACCCGCCCGACAAGGGGGACACCTGCGCCTGATAGAACGCCGAGTACCGGTCGGGCGTGATCGACGCGCTCGACGCGAAGCCGGCAGCGACCGACTGACCGCCGACCGTGAACGACAGGAAGCGGCCGACCACGGTGTCGTAGAGGAATTCGCCGGTGATCGCAGCACCGGTGGTGAAGGACGTGTTGGTCTGGGTATCGACGGTCCCGCCGAAGCGGGCGTCCAGGATGTTGGCTTCCGCCGCTCCGGTTGCGGCGACGGCGAGGACTGCCGCGAGACGGGCCAGGGCTGACTTGAGTTGCATGGAATTCCTTTGGATTGGTTGAAGCGATCGCAGCGCCTCGACGCCGCGACCGGAAACGGTCAGTCGTCGTCGCGTTGGTCGGTCACGGCGCCCTGCACGGCCGGGTACGGCTTGCGGCCCATCAGGCCCGCCCACAGGACCCGGTTGAAGCGCGCGGTCGGCACCTGGTCGGCCTGCGAGAAATCCATGCCGGCCATCGCGCGCTCCCAGTACGCCGCCTTGTGCTTCGGCCTAACGTCGGCGCCTTCGGCGAAACGGACGCCTTCGTCGCCTTGCGCGAGGACCAGCGTCGTCGTCCTCAAGACCGTCGACGCCGTCGCGCTATAGGTCCAGGTGCCCGCCGACGTGATGTCGAAGACGTCGGCCATCGGCCGCTGGAAGGCCGTGTTCAGGTTGATATGCTGCGTCCCGAGCAAGTCCTCGATCGTGCGCAGCGCGTTGACCTGGCTGTAGCGCGTGCTGACGACGGCGCCCTGCTTGACGTAGGGCCCCACCACGTAAGCGGTCGCCCGATGCGAGTCGACGTGGTCCGGACCGTCCTGGCAATCATCTTCCGTGACGATGATCAGCGTGTTAGCGGCATACGGGCTGTGCGCCACGGCATCGACCAGCTTGCCGACCGAGTAGTCGTCATCGGCCTGCTGCGTCTCGGGCGTGTTGACGCCCACGAGCGCAGCGGAAAAGCTGCCCATGTGGTCGTGGCTGAAACGGACGAGCGACAGGCTCGGCAGATTGTTGCCGCCGACGAACTGATCGAATTCGCGCTTCCATTCGTTGTAGCGCCACAGGTCCGGATAGGCCTGGTCGAAGCCGCGGAAGTAGACGTCGGTCAACGGGGTCAACGCGAGATCCAGCGGCGCGACCTGGACGACGCCCGAGCCGAATGGATCGGAGATCGGGGCGGCCTTCGTGCCGATGCTGCCGATGTTGTTGACGAGGAAACCGTAGTTACGAACCGTGCCGCCGGCGTTGAGTACCGCATCGAAGATGTAGCCGCGCTGGATGCCGAACGGTGCGTCGCTCGACGCGTGGTTGCCGCCGCCCGCGAGCAGGTTGGCCGTGCCGCCGAGCACACCGCTCGACGCCGCGCTGTAGTTCGTCGTGTTCGGCGGGCCGGCGACCGCGTCCCGCTGCGCCACGGTCGGCAGGTTGGCCGGCACGTTGCGGTTCGCGCCTTCGGACTCGTACGACAGGCCGCGATTGACGAACGCGTAGTTGAGCTGCTGGGTGATCGTCTCGGTGTTGGTCACCCGCCCCTGCAGGGCCCACGACCACCCATCCATGCTGCCGTCGCCCGGATCCATGAAGTTGTCGAGCGTGACGAAGCGGGTCGCGAGCGCGTGGAAGTTGGGCGTGATGCGCTTGCCGAACTGCGTGCGCGTCGGGTCGCCGTTGGCGCCGTTGCCCAGGTCACCGAGGATCTGGTCGTACGTCCGGTTCTCCTTGACGACGTAGATCACGTGATTGATGTGGCTCCGCATGAACGCCATCACGGCGACGTCGCT
>CAXTPX010000038.1:0-10833 GCA_964246005.1 uncultured Burkholderiaceae bacterium
CGGTAGTAGCGGCTGTCGCGAAACGGGTCGCGGGTCCATGCGCCGTCTTCCGGCGTGACGGCCACGACCTGGCACCGGTAGACGGTCGCCATCGCCTCGACATCGCCGGCCGACGCATCGCCTGCGAAGACCCGGACGAACAGGGCGTCGATCGTCCGCAGCCGATCGTGCGGCACCGCCGTGAAGACCTGCGTCAGTTCCCAGCCCGCGTAGCACGAGCGCCGGTCCGCGAGCAGGCTCCATGCGATGTTGACCGGCCAGGGCGTCATGTGGGCGAACGCGCGAGGGTTGTTGGCGACGCGCTCGTCGGGCGCCGCGTGCTCGCGCACCTTCGCCCACAGCGCCGGCATGCGCGCGAACGCGACCCCTTCGGCCTGCGGATGGCCGTCGATGTTGCGGCGAACCTGCAGCCACGTCTCGGGCAGGCCGAGCGCGACGACGCAGAGCGTGGTCGCGAGCACCAATCGACGGCGCGCCGCCGACCATCGTGCGAGGCCCGCGGCCGCGAAGACGATCAATACCGCGGCACCGAGGAGACCCGCACGCCAGCTGAGATCGTTGTTGTCGGCGAACGTGCTGACGAGCCACGCGGCAGCCGCGAGCGCGACCAGCCCGGTGGCGGCGAAGGTCGGGATCAGCGCGTCGTTCGACGTCGGAGGTCGACGCTTCGTCGTCGATGGAACCAGCGACCGGATCAATGCGCCGAGGCCGAGCAGGTAGACCGCACCGAACTCGATCGGCAGCAGCACCAGCCAGAACCCGGGACCGTCGAGCAGGTCGCGCGCGGGCTTTGCGATCGCGCGACCGAACACGTCGAATGCGCGCACGACGATCGGCGACCCGTGCTGCCGGATCGCGGCCGAGTGCATCTGATCGAGGAGGAACGGCCACGTCAGTCCGATCGCGAGCAGCGCGGTCAGGCCGAGCGACAGGATGAAGCCGGGCCGTCGCGACGCTTCGATGCGCAATGTCAGCAACGGCACGACGGCGATGGCGACCAGCGCGAAGACGACGCCACCCACCCACGTCGAGCTCTCGAACCCGGCCGCGATCACGAGCGCGAGCGCCACGATCGGAAACGGCCCGCGCCGCTTCGTCAACGCCTGCATCAACACGACCGACAACAGGACGCAGGTCGTCGACGCGAGGTGCTGCGGTACCCATGACGACTGGAAGAACCAGCCGCCGAAGCCACCGGGGTTGGCCGTCCAGTGCTGCACGACGCCATCGCCGAACACCCAGCGCAGCACGACCCGTGTTGAGGATGTCAGCGCGAAGGCCAGCACCCACAGCGACGCGGCCGACCGCCCGCTGAACTGCACGGCGAGCCCCATCATCGCGGCGAGCGACGTGAACGCGGCGAAGAAGGTCGTCGCGATGTCGGCCTCCCATCCGCTCACGTGCAGCAGGCGCGCGAGTTCTGCGTCGCTGAAATGGAGCAGGTAGTAGTAGGTCAACCGGCCCGAGCCGACGTCGGCCGCGAAGAAGGGATTGCCCGGCGGCAGCCCGAGGCGCGCCATGTCGTCGACCATCGAGACCTTCGCATGATCGAAGATCTGGTCCGACAGGATCACTGCGTCGCCTGCCTGCTTCGGCAGGATCGCGCACGCGACGACGATGGCGATCAGCGCGGCACCGGCAGAGGCCCATCGGGAGACGCGGGCGTCGGATCGAGGAATCCCGCCTGTCGCGGGATCGAAGCGGAAGGGGAACCACGCGATCGCAAGGGTTGCGATTGCAACGATCGCGATGTTGAGCGTGGTGAACGGAACGAAGAAGAACACCGGCAGCGCGACGACGCTGTGGAAGGCCCACCCGGCGATCGGCGCGAACGGCAGTGCCAGGGCCGACGGCAGCAAGCGGCGACAGATCGGCCAGCCGAGCGCTGTCCAGAACGCCAGGGCCGCGACTGCGCACGCTACGACATCGACCTGCGAGATCAAGCCGTCAGCGCTTGCGTCAGCGCTTCGTGAGGGCGACGCGGATCACGTCGTCGCCCGCGAGGGGGCGATCGGCGCCCGTGGTCCAGGTCGGCGCGGCGGCGTAGGCCGCCGGCGGCATGTCGAGCGATGCGAGCTGCCGGCCATAGAGGGCGACGACTTCGATCGGCACGGCGACCGGACGCGTGAACCAGCCGAACCACGAGAACGTGCGGTTGTACGCGACGACCAGGCGGATCGAGTCGTCGGGCGCGCGCACCACCTGCAGGACGCGTCCGAGCGTGCGATCGCGGTCGTCGTTGACGGGCAGGCCGACGAGCGCGCCGACGCGGACCTTCTGCGGCCAGCGCCGCGCCATCTTCGCCGCGGGCGACTCGTCGTGCGGGTCGATCGCTTCGTGCGCGAGGGCATCGGGGGTGAGCATTCAGATCCCGCTGAACCAGTTGAAGCCTTCGTGTCCGAAGAACGACTGCACGAAGGTGTTCGTGACCTCCATCGCGACGAGCCATTTCGGATTCTTGAAGCCGAGCTTCGTCGCGGTCCGCAATCGCAACGGATAGCCGTACGGCTCGGTGAGGATCTCACGCCCGTACTTCGTCGCCAGCATCGTCTGCGGGTGCAGTGCGGTCGGCATGTCGAGGCATTCGACATACCCGTCCGCGCAGTGGAACACGAGGTACTTCGCCGACGTGTCCGCACCGACGAACTGAAGGAAGCGCCGCAGGTTCACGCCCGACCACTGGCCGATGTAGTCCCATCCCTCGACGCAGATGTGGCGGATGATCATCTCCTGTTCGGGCATCGCCAGGATCTCGGCCGCCGCGAAGTCCTTCCGGTCCCGCACGAGCCCGGTGACCCGGAACCGCCACGCCTCCGCGTCGACCGGGCGCACGTCCTCGATGCCGTAGTGCGCGTTGTAGCGCGGCGGATGGAGGACCTGCGACTCGGGATAGGTCGGGGCGAGGTGATCGGGGCGGAAGATCGCTTCTTGCACCCCGTCGTTCCAGCGCGAGACGGCCAGCAACGTCTTCTCGATCACCGGCTTGTCGTCGACGTTGCAGCCGCCCAGCATCGCGAGCGCGCCGAGGCTGAGCGTGCCGCGCAGGACGTTGCGGCGCTCGATGCTGCGGACGAGGTCGCCGTGCTCGTTCAGCAGGCTCTGGTCGACCCCTTCGCCGGGGCGGAAGATCGAGGGTGAAGGACGCCGGACGGTCATCTCGCCTCCTCAGTTCGCACGGGCGACGTCGACCGGCGGTCCGCCGCCCACCATCGCGACGATCGTCTTCGGAACCAGCAGCGCGAGCGCGACGTGCACGCACAGGAAGCCGAAGATCGCGGCCATGCACAGGAAGTGGACGAGCCGCACGTTCTGGAAGCTGCCGAACAACGCGACGAGCTCCGACAGCTGGATCGGCTTCCACAGCGCGAGGCCGGAGATGACGATCAGCACACCGGCGCACATGACACCGATGTAAAGAATCTTCTGCACGGCGTTGTAGTGCGTCGTGTCTTCGTGGACGAGCCTGAAGCGCAGCGCATCGCGGACGTTGGCGACCAGTTCGCCGATGCGGATCGGCAGCAGCATGCGGCGAAAGCGTCCCGTGACGAATCCGTAGGTCAGGTAGGCGAGGCCGTTGACGACGAGGATCCACATGAAGAAGAAGTGGACCTGCAAGCCGTGCTGTGCCCACGGTCCGATCGTCAGCCAGTCGGGGAAGTGCAGCCAGCCGAAGATCACTTCGTCTTCGTAGATCTTCCAGCCGGACAGGATCATGAAGACGATCGTGACCGCGTTGATCCAGTGCATGACCCGCAATGGAAGCGGGTGCAGCTTGTTCGGATGCGGCTGTTTCATGCACGCCTCGTCGGGGTCGATCGATCCGGTGTCGCTCGAAGAACGAAGCCGGAACCGGAGAGTAGCGCGACCGGCGGGAAGCCTGGGGTCACGCGCCTTCAGTTGTCGAACGAGCCCGCGAGTTCTTTCATCCCCGCCGAAAATTCAATCCCGGCCTTCCAGCCGAGTTCGTCGCGTAGCCGCTGCGAGTCGGCCACGATGTGGCGCACGTCGGCGAGGCGGTACTTGCCGTTGACGACCGGCGCCGGTCCATCCAGCGCCTGCGCGAGGGCAACGGCCATGTCGCCCACGGTGCGTGGCGTGCCCGACCCGACGTTGAACGCGCGAACGCCCTGCGTATGTTCCTCGCAGGCCAGCACCGTCGCCGCCGCGATGTCGCGCACGTGGATGAAGTCGCGCCGCTGGCCGCCGTCTTCGAATACCTGCGGCGCGAGACCCTTGCGCAGCGACGACAGGAAGATCGCCGCCACGCCGGCATACGGCGTGTCGCGCGGCATGCCGGGCCCGTAGACGTTGTGATACCGCATCGCCGCGACCGAGCCGCCGGTCACGCGCGCCCAGTTGCTCGACAGCAGCTCCTGCGCGAGCTTCGTCGTCGCGTAGACGTTGCGTGGATCGGTCGGCACGCCCTCGGTCACCATCGCCGGCGCGAGCGTCTCGCCGCAGACCGGGCAGGGCGGCTCGAACTGCCCGCCCGCCATCGCGCTGTCGAGGCGCGGGCCCGGCGACACCGGACCATGCTGCGCGCAACGACCGATGCCTTCGCCGTAGACCACCATCGAGCTCGCGAGCGTGAGCCGGCCGATCTTCGCGCGCGCCATCGCCGCGAGCACCTCGGCGGTCCCGTAGTCGTTCGACGAGACGTAGTCGGGCGTCTCGCCGATGTGGACCCCGAGTCCGACCTTCGCGGCGAGGTGGATCACCGCGTCGATGCCGACCAGCACCTCGTCCATCGCCGTCGCGTCGCGCACGTCGGCCTGGACGAACTCGACGTCGTGCGGCGGTCGCCAGGCCTGGTCGGCATGCACGTCGGCCCGCAACGAATCGACGATGCGCACGTCGTGATGCTTCGCGATCAACTCGGCGAGCACGTGCCGGCCGATGAAACCGGCGCCGCCGGTCAGGAGGATTTTCATGGTCGGACCGGTTGGGACAGCGACTTGTTCCGGAGCGATGCGGAGAGGCGGACGAAGGTCGTCGTGATGACCCAGGCGGCGCGAAGCCCGGCGGCGAGGTTGCCGGACACCTTCGACACCCCACCGCGACGACAGCGGTGATCGACTGCGATCTCGCGGACGCGCAGGCCCGCAGCGGCGGCCTTCATCTGCATCTCGAGATTCCAGCCGAACGTCATCTCGCGCAGGTCGAGCGCACGCAACTGTTCGACGGTGGCGGCCCGGAACGGCGACATGTCGGTGTAGCGGACGCCGTACACGAGCCGGATCAGTCGCCCGGCGATCGCGCCGGCGACCACCTGCTGCGGCGTCATGCTGCCGGCTTCCCGACGGCCGCGCAGCCGTGAGCCCATCACGAAGTCGGCCGTGCGCTCGGCGATCGGGCCGACCACCGCCGGCAGGAACGACGGAACGTCGCTGCCATCGCCGTCGAGGAAGCAGACGATCTCGCAGCGCGCGTCGACCGCCGCGAGGCCGCCGGCACAGGCGCGTCCATAGCCCCGCTGGGTCTGGCGGACGATCCGCGCGCCCGCCGCCTGTGCCTTGGCGGCCGTGTCGTCCGTCGATCCGTTGTCGACGACGACCACTTCATCGACGCCCTCGGCGAGCACTTCGCCGACGACACTGCCGATCGCTTCGCCTTCGTTCAGGCACGGAATGACGACGGAGACGAATCTGGGTCCTGCTGCGAATTGCATCGAGAAATCTTTCAGTGGGACGCGCATGGATACCGCATCGTCATGCGCCTTGCTCGCGGCCTTCCAGGAAGCGCTGGGTCGCCGGAGCCGGTGCACCTGCAATCGTTGCAAATGCCAACGACTGGCCGGCAAGTTCGCCCTTCAGCATCCGCAGCGTCGCCTCGTCGTCGACGTCGTACCAGCCGTGGACGTCGACCACCGGCAGCCCGATCTCGGCGGCCCGCGCGACGGTCAGCGGATAGACCGCCGGCGTGCTCCACGGGATGTCGTCGAACAGCCGCGCATGCAGCCGTGAAAGACCGATCAGCGTGTAGCCCCCGTCGGTTGCCGGACTGAGCACGACGTTGTCGCCCGACTTGACCGCGTCGACCGCCGCGCGCAGGACCGCGAGCGGGAGCGTCGGGCTGTCCGAGTTCACCAGGATCGCGCCGGCGTGCCGTTCGAGCAGGTCGATCGCCCCGAACATCAATCGATCGCCGAACCCGTCGCCACGCTGCGGCACGATGTCGAAGTGCTCCGGGATCAACCGTCGCAGCGGGGTCTCGGAACCGACCGGCGTGTACAACGCGTAGCACGCCACGTCTCCGTCGGCAGCCAGAAGGCCGATGGTGCTCGACAGGTCTTCGATGAAGCAGGCCGAGATCGCGGCGCACTCGTCCGGCCGCAACGGCGGGGACAGGCGGGTCTTCGACTTGCCGGGCTCGGGCGTCTTGCAGACGATCGCAACCGCAACGGTCTTCGATCGCATTCTTCCAGTCCCTAATTGAACGCGCGGATGAGGTCGATGAACAGGTCTTCCGGATCCTCGAGACCGGTGGAAAGACGGAGCAGGTCGGGGGGACAGGGCGTCCCGATTCCCTCGATCGACGCGCGATGTTCGATCAGGCTCTCGACGCCGCCGAGCGACGTCGCGCGACGCCAGACCTCGACCTTCGACGCGATGCTGACGGCCGCGGCCTCGCCGCCGCGCATGCGGATGGAGAGCATGCCGCCGAAGACGCCGTCCATCTGCCTCGCGGCGATCGCGTGTCCCGGATGGCTCTTCAGCCCCGGATAGAGCACGGCCGAAACGGCGGGGTGCGAGAGCAGCCGCTCGGCCAGGATCGAAGCGGACTTCGATTGTTCGCGCACGCGGACGTCGAGGGTGCGCATGCCGCGCATCAGCAGCCACGCCTCGAACGGACCGACCACCGCGCCGAGCTGCCCGCGGATGTTCTGGATGCTTTGCCACAACTCGGATTCGGTCGCGATGCAGAGGGCGCCCGCGATGACGTCGGAATGCCCGTTCAGATACTTGGTCGCCGAGTGGACCACGATGTCGGCGCCGTATTCGATCGGGCGCGTGATGATCGGCGTCGACGCCGTCGAGTCGATGCACAGCAACGCGCCGGCGGCGTGTGCGATCTCGGCGATCGCTGCGATGTCGGTGATGGCCCACAGCGGATTGCTCGGGGTCTCGATCCAGAAGATGCCGGTCTTTCCGGGGATGACCGCCTTCGCGACCGCATCGAGGTCGGCCGTGTCGACGAAGCTCACCGTGTGGTTGCCATAGCGACCGACCGTGACCAGCCACTCGCGAAAGCCCCAGTACATCACCTCGGACGCGATGATGTGCGTCGGCTTCTCCATCGCGAGGAAGATCGCGGTGGCGGCAGCCATCCCGGAACTGAACACCAGTGCATCGGCCGCGCGCTCGAGCGTCGCGAGGATGATCTCGACCTGCTTGACGGTCGCGTTGTCGGTACGACCGTACACGTATCCCGATTCGTAGCCGTTGTCCGGATCGCGAATGAAAGTCGTCGAAAGGTGAATGGGCGGAACGAGAGAACGGGTCGTCGCATCACCGGCGCCGTGCGCTTGCGCCAGGATCGTCCGGGCCTTCAGAAACAAGCGAGACTGTTCATCCATGTCGTTCCGGAAGATTCATTGTTCGGTGCCGACCGCATCGATCCATCGACGCGGCGAGGTGAATACGGGGTGAACACGTATGGCTGCAGTGCTTCCTAACACGCGAGGCACCGGTCCTGTTGACCGGGACGGGTCGAACCAGTGTCGGTCCGACCGTGTCGCGCAAGATTCGTGGAGTGGGCGCGGGCGATCGGTGATGCCGACGCCGGCGAGTTCGATGCGAGAAACGACAGTTATCTTGCCATGACCGATGACCACATCGCCGAAGTGCTGCTCGCGCTGCTCGGCGCCCGGTCCGCCGACGCGACGATCTGTCCGTCCGAGGTCGCGCGCGCGATCGAGCCGGACGACGAGGCGGCCTGGCGCGCGTTGATGCCGGACGTCCGCCGTATCGCCGCGGAACTCGCGACCCGCGGCGTCGTGCGCGTCACGCAGAAAGGTCGACCGGTCGATGCGATGACGGCCCGCGGCCCGATCCGCCTGGGCCGTCCGCCCGGCGACTGAAGAGCCTCGGCCGGCGAAGTCCATCATCGGTGCGCGTCCGAGCGCGACCCGATCCGTCTTCGGCGATGCTCGACCGATCCGGCAACGCCCGACCCCGGGCATCGCCCTGCCTCTGCGGACTTCATGAAATCGCCTTCCCCCGATCAACGGACCGTGCAGCTGACCGAGGTCAGAAACCTGAAGATGGCGCGCTCGTCGCACGCGTACGTCCGCGGCAGCACGTTGAAATTCTACGAATGGCTCGGCAACAGCGAGACGCTGGTTCCGCATGGGCCGCCGGTCTGGATCTGCGGCGATTGCCACATGGGCAACCTCGGGCCGCTCGCCGATGCGAAGGGCCGGGTCGCGCTGCAGGTCCGCGACCTCGACCAGACGGTGATCGGCAACCCGGCGCACGACCTCGTGCGGCTGGCGTTGTCGCTCGCGTCCGCGGCACGCGGCTCGGACTTGCCCGGTGTCGTCACGGTGCGCATCCTCGAAGGGCTGATGCGCGGATACGAGGCGGCGCTCGAGGGATCGTACGCGGAGGACGACCCGGGCGAGATCCAGTCGAAGACGCTGCGCCAGTTGCTGCGGGAATCGCGTCGTCGCCGCTGGCGTCATCTCGCGATCGAGCGACTGGAGTCCATCAAGCCGAGCCTGCCGCTCGGAAAGCGCTTCTGGAAGATCGACAAGGCGGAGCGCGCCGCGATCGAGGCGCTGTTCGACGAGCAGGCCCTGAGCAAACTGATCGGTCACCTGCAGGGCGACGATGATGCCGAGATCGAACTGGTCGATGCGGCGTACTGGATGAAGGGTTGCAGCTCGCTCGGACGGTTGCGTTACGCGGTGATGCTGCGGGTCGGCAGCGGATCGCGATCGTCGTTCTGCCTGATGGACGTGAAGGAGGCGGTCGCCGCGGCCGCGCCGCGAACGACGCAGGTCGTGATGCCGCGCGACAACGCGGTGCGCGTCGTCACGGGCGCGAACGCGCTGTCGCCGAATCTGGGTCAGAGGATGATGGCCGGCCGCTTGCTCGACAAGGCGGTCGTGATCCGTGAGTTGATGCCGCAGGACCTGAAGCTCGAGGTCGATACGCTCAACGAGGAAGAGGCCGTGCAACTCGCCGAGTATCTCGCCAAGGTCGTCGGCCGCGCGCATGGCCGCCAACTCGACGAGCATCACCGTTCTGCCTGGAGCGCCGATTTGCGAAAGGCCCGCAGCGCGGCCCTCGACGCGCCGACGTGGCTGTGGCGCAGCGTCGTCGAGCTCGTGTCGATCCACGAAGCCGCCTATCTGGAGCACTGCCGGCGCTACGCGCTGGTTCAGGCGGCCTGACGGCTTCGACGGTCGCAGGCCCTCGTTGAAGATCGCCACCTGGAACATCAACGGGATCAATCGTCGCCTGCCGTTGCTGCTCGAGTGGCTCGACGAACAGAAGCCGGACGTCGTGGCGCTGCAGGAGATCAAGACGGTCGAGGCCGACTTTCCGACGGAGGCGCTCGACGCGGCCGGTTACGGGTCCGCCTGCGTCGGGCAGCGCACGTGGAACGGCGTCGCCTTGCTCGCGCGGGGCGCCGACCCGGTCGTGGTGCGTCGCTCCTTGCCCGGCGACGCCGACGATCACCAGGCCCGTTACCTCGAAGCGGCGATCCGGGGCGTGCTGGTCGCGTCGATCTACCTGCCGAACGGCAATCCGCAACCGGGTCCCAAGTTCGACTACAAGATGGCCTGGTTCGAGCGTCTCATCGTTCACGCTGCCGACCTGTGGACGAGCGGTGCGCCGATCGCGCTGATCGGTGACTTCAACGTGGTGCCGACCGACGCGGACATCTACCGCACCGATTCGTACAGGAACAACGCGTTGCTGCATCCGGACGCGCGTCTCGCGTGGCTGCGCCTTCTCGAGCAGGGCTGGACCGACTCGATCCGTGCGATGCATCCGGCCGAGACGATCTACACGTTCTGGGACTACCTGCGCAATCGCTGGCCGCGCGATGCGGGCTTGCGGATCGATCATCTGTTGCTCGACGCCTCGCTCGCGAAGCGGTTGAAGGCCGCGGGCGTCGACCGGGAGATCCGCGGTCGCGAAGGGGCGAGCGACCATGCGCCGACCTGGATCAGGCTGGGTGGACGCTTCGGCTGACCGGCCATTCCATCCACGCGACCAACGTATCGAGCAGATCGTCGAGAACCGCGTCGTCGGTCCAGCCGCTGCTGCGACGCACATGAAAGGCATGGTCCGCGTCGTGCAATGGGTGCAGGGTCGCACGCGACCCCAGCGATCGGACGACGCCTTCGACCAGCGAGGGCGTCGCCAGCGCGTCGCGCGTCCCTTGCAGGAACAGCATCGGACAGCGGACGTCCGACAGGTGCGCCGCGCGATCGATCGACGGCTTGCCCGCGGGGTGCAGCGGAAAGCCGAGGAACGCGATCCCGCGGATGCCCGGTAGCGGCGCCTGCGCCTGCGCCTGCGACGTCATGCGTCCGCCGAACGACTTGCCGGCCGCGTAGAGCGGCAGGTCGGGGGCCAGCCGCGCTGCCTCCGCGACGGCCGCGCGAACCACCGCGTGCGCGGTCTGCGGCCGGTCGGGCGGGCCGCCCTCTTCCATGAAGGCGAACTGGAACCGCAGGACCGCGACCCGTCGCGCCGCGAGGCCCTCGGCGCAGCGACGCAAGAACGGATGGTCCATCCCTGCACCGGCCCCGTGCGCGAGGACGCAGACCGCGACCGGACGATCCGGCATCGTCCACGATCCGGACACCACTCGGCC
>CAXTPX010000039.1:0-10769 GCA_964246005.1 uncultured Burkholderiaceae bacterium
GTTGATCGGGCGCGGAATGCCTTCGGCCGCGTCGTGGATCGCCGCATACGCGCCCGGCTCGAAGCTCGGGTCGTTCTGCCAGCCGACGAGGCCGAGCCGGTGTTCGATGTACGCCTGCGTCTCTTCCGGACCGAGCGGACCGAGGTGATACGACGCGATCACGCGCTGGCGCAGCTGACGCATCTCGGGCTGCTGCATGATCTGACGAAACTCCGGCTGACCGAGCAGGAAGCTCTGCAGCAGCGAACGTTCGTTGGTCTGGAAGTTGGACAGCATGCGCAGTTCCTCGACCGCGCGCGGCGTCAGGTTCTGCGCCTCGTCGACGATCAGCAGCGCGCGCTTGCCTTCGGCCTGGAGCCGACGGAAGTAACGCTCGAGGCCGAGCAGCAGGCCGGCCTTGTCCGGCAACTCCGGCTGCACGCCGAAGAAGGCGCCGGCCACCATCCGCAGCATGTCGTCGGCATCGAGCTGCGTGCTGACGATCTGCCGCGCGACGAGGTTGCCGGGGGCGAGCGAACGCAACAGGTTGCGGACCAGCGTCGTCTTGCCGGCCCCGACGTCGCCGGTGACGACGATGAAACCTTCGGCCTGATGGACGCCGTAGTCGAGGTACGCCATCGCGCGCCCGTGACCGCGACTTCGAAAGAAGAAGGCGGGATCCGGATTGAGCTGGAAGGGCTTGCCGGTCAGGCCATAGAACGATTCATACATGGCGTTCGCTCAAAAGGTCAGACGCAGCGAGCCCAGCACTGCGTTCTCGCGATAGTTGCCACCGTAGAAGCCTGCGGTGGGGTTGTTGCTGGTCTGGCTGGTGTTGCGGTAGAGCAGATTGCCAGAGAGCTTCGGCTGGAACTGCCGATTGATCGATACCACGAGCTGTCGCTGGCGCGTCTCCCCGCTGCCCTCGATCGCGCTGTTGTGGATCTTCTGCGCGGTGAAGTTGAGCGACATGCGAGGGCCGAGTCGATGACTCAGGTTGGCGGAGAACGCGGTGGTCTGGAAACGCGATGCCTGGTTGAAGATGTCGAAGCCCTCGGTGATCGCCGACAGCGACTGCGACTCGGTCCGGCTCGCGTCGAACGTCACGGTGTTGTGGAGTCCGAGCAGTCCGACCGAAATGTCCGCCCGCTTCTGCACGAACAGCTGGTTCGAGATGAAGCCCGAGGTGCCGAACTGCGATGTGGACAGACCCGCCTGCTGAAGCGCGGCGATGACCGCCTGCTGCCGCAGCACCGGGTCGGTGATGGTCGCCCGGTAGAACTGGTCGATCAACGCGTAGTTGGGGTCCAGCACCTGCGTGATGCCGGTGCCGTTGGACGTGGTCTGGTCGCGCGTGTAGATGGCGCTGACGACGAACCTCGCGGTGGTCTCCTGGATCGAGATGTTCGCGGTCGGTCCGAAATAGCGGTGCCCGACCTGCGCGTTGACCGAGGTGTGGTGGCTCGGCTGCCAGTTGAAACCACCCGAGTACGACACGCCCTGAAAGTTGGGCTGGCCCGTCGTCGGATAACGATCGCGGTCATAGCCGATGTTGCCCTGCAGGTGGAACGTCGGCTGCAGCACGTAGGTGAGGTTGCCGTTGACCGACTCGACGATGATCTCGTTCAGGCCACCGTACTGCTGGTCCGAGCGATTGAAGCTGGCGCCGAAGCCGACATCGCGAAACGACGTGCTGCTCTGGAACTGTCCGAACAGCACGCTGGTATGACTGGTCGCGTACGCGCTGCTGTCGGAACTCGACTGCGCGTACTGGTAGCCGGCGGAGTACTGCAGATCACGGTCGTAGTGCGACTGCAGCGTCGGACCGAACGAGTAGTTGCGCGTCTCGGCCCGGTTGGTCGACCCGTTGACGCTGTTGGCCGCCTGCGTCCCGAACGGTGAGATGTTCTGCTGCGAGATATTCGCCGCCGCGTTGAAGAACAGGAAATTGTCGATCAGCGTCGCGTTGCCGAGCGCGTTCAGCGAATTGCGGAACTGCGTGCCGTTGGTGCCGTTCGCATACATCAGCAACTGCGGCGCATACGTCACGCTGGTGGTCAACCGCGGGCCGTAGCGCGTCAGGCTCAGGAACGGCGAGATGCTGGTGACGAGGTCGGACCGCTGCAGCCCGGCGGGCGAGAGATTGATGTTGTCCGAGTAGGTCTCGTCGATGCCGATCGACGACGCGAAGCGCCATGGATCGCGCGCCGCACCCCCGTTCCCGGCGGCCTGCGCCTGCGCCTGCGCGCCCCTGGGCAGCGACAGCACGACGACGGCGACGGCCGCGGTCGTCACCAGCTTCCACGGCACCACCGATTCGTTGTTACGCCCGCGACTTGATCGTCGAGGGTCAATAGCCATAGTAGCCGTAGCTGTCACCCGGATTGGAGCGACGTCCCTTGTTCAGCACCATGCCGACGACGTCGCACGACTCGATCGTCGCGAGCGCTTCGCGCAACGCTTCGTGCGTCGTGTTGTCCGACTCGACGACCATGACGATCTGGCCCATGTTCGCGGCCAGCGTGCGCGCCTCGGTCGTGACCAGCAGCGGCGGCGAGTCGAAGATCACGATGCGGTCCGAGTAGCGCTCGGAGAGCTCGGCGAGCAGGTTGAACATCGCCTCGCTGGCCAGGAGCTCGGTCGCCTGGCGATGCGGCCGGCCGGCGGGCAAGAGCGCGAGCTTGTTGACGTTGGTGCGCACGATCGCATCCGACAGGCTGACGTGCGAGTCGAGCAGCACGTCCATCAGGCCCACGTCGGGCGCGATGCCGAACTTCTGCGGGATCGACGGGCGGGCGACGTCGGCATCGACCAGCAGGACCGTCCGGTCGCGCTCCATCGCGATCGACATCGCGAGGTTGATCGCGCAGAAGCTCTTGCCTTCGCGCGGGAAGGCGCTCGTGACCATGATCAGGTTGCCGTTGCGGATCGACGCGCCGCTGCCGAACGCGTTCTTCAGCAGGGGCCGCTTGATCACGCGGAACTCCTCGGCCAGCGGCGTCTTGTCGCCGTCGGGCGCGATCATCCCGCCTTCGCGCAGACGCTGCAGGTCGATGTTGACCGTCTTGCTGCGTGCAGCCGGCCGACGATCGGCGAAGTCGTCGTCGACCTCGGCGGAGAGCGGTGCCGACCAGTCGTCGTCCGGCATCGGCGCGATCGGCGGCGCGGCGCCGCGGGGCGGCTCGCGGAGCGCGTCGGCCTGCGGCAGCGGATGCAGCGTCGGCTGCATCCGGGCCCGTTGCGCGTCGACGTCGTCGTCGAAACCGACGCCCTCGTAGACCGGTTCCTGCAGCGGCTCGAGAACCGGCTCGGCGCGGAACGGAACCGCGGGGACTTCGTCCATGCGCTTGACAGCGCGTTCGATGAGACTCACGTTGATCTCCTAGGCGGTGTACGAACGCGCGAGAAAGAAAGCCAGACCCGAGCCGTAGAGACACACGAGTCCCAACGTACCGGCCACGAACCACGTCAGCTTCTTGCGTCGCGCGCGCACCTGGCTGTCGGTCCAGATCATCGTCACCGTCCCCAGGATCGGCAGACCCGAGATCTCGCGGAGAGCCTTCCGGTCGGAGAACGTCGGACGGATCTGGCCCATCAGGAACGCGATGCCGACACCCCCGGCGAGCGCGCCGAGGAACACGAGCGAGACCAGCGAGCTGCGATTCGGCGCGACCGGTCGCGGCGTCACGCGCGGCGGGTCGATCACGCGGAACTCGACGAGGCCCGCGGACGCGTCCATGTCGCTCGACATCTGGGCGGACTCGCGACGCGCGATCAGCTTCTCGTAGTTCGCCTTGTTGACTTCGTAGTCGCGGTTGAGCTGCTGCATGTCCGCTTCGATCTTCGGCACGTTGTTGGCCGCGGCCTTCAGGCGGTTGTAGCGCCCTTCGTAGCTGGCCACGCGCGTCTGCAACGAAGCGACGTCGGACTCGGCCTGCGCGAGTTGCACCTGCAACTGCTGGTAGACGGGATTCGACGACAGCGGCGAGCGGGTCGGCGACGCCTTCACCATCGCAGCGACCTCGCTCTTCTTCTGGTCCTCGAGCTCCTTGATGATCCGCTTGGTCGAGATGATGTCCGGATAGGCGTCGGTGAAGCGCAGGCGCATCTCGTCGAGGTTGTGCTTGAGCGCCGAGATGCGTCCGTCGATCTCGGGTACCGCGACGGACTGCGCGTCGCCCCCACCGAGCAGGACCGTGTCCTCGCCGGCCATCTGGCGGCGCAGCGCGTTGCGGCCGTTCTCCGCTTCCTCGAGCGCGAGTCGTGCAGTGGCGAGCTCGTTGCCCGCCTCGGACATCTGCGAGAAGTAGTCCTTGCCGTTGCCGGGCATCGTCGCAAGATTGTTGATCTTGAATTCCTTCAACGCGTTCTCGGCCTGCGTCAGCTTCTGCTCGTACGACTTGATCTGGTCGTCGATGAAGCGTCGCGCCGTGTCGGAGTCCTTGCGCTTGTTGCCGAGGTTCGACTCGACGAAGATCGTCAGCAGCGACTGGACGACCTTGCGCGCCGAATCGGGGTTGGAGTTGCGAAACGCGATCGTGTAGAGATTGATGCCGCCGGACGAGCGCATCTCGATCGCTCTCGTCAGGTAGTCGATCTGGCTCTCGGTCTGGTCGTTGGTCTTCGCGATCAGGTTGAGGTCGGACATGCCGACGACCTTCTCGATGTTGGGCCGGCTGATCAGCGTGCGACTCATCATCGCGATCTGCTGATCGAGGTTGGGCTCGACGGTGAGGCCCGACATCAGCGGCTTCAACACCGACTGCGTGTCGACGTAGACCCGCGCCGACGCCTCGTACTGGTCCGGCATCAGGTAGACCGACACCGCGCCGACGATGACGATGAGCCACGCGGCGATCAGGCCGATCCAGCGGTGCAGCCAGATGTCCCGGACGGCGCGGCGAAACTGCTCGACGATCTCGTTCATTGCGCTTCTCGTTTGAAGGGGTGCCAGTAACCTGCGGTGCGCGGACGCGCCCGCTCGGACGTCGGAGACGCGATCAGAAGTAGCTCTCGGGAATGATCAGCACGTCGCCCGGGCGCATGTCGACGTTGGCGCTGACGTCGCCCTTCTGCAGCAGATCGTTGAGCCGGACGCGGTACTGCGTGTTGCCTTCCGCGGTGCGCAGGATGGTGGCCCGGTTGCCCGCCGCGAAGTCGGTCAGCCCGCCGACCGAGATCATCACGTCGAGGATCGACATGTTCTGGCGATAGGGCAGCGTCTGCGGACGCGATGCCTGCCCGACGATGCGGATCTGCTCGCTGTACGGGCCGACGAACCCGGTCACGATGATCGTGACGATCGGATCCTGGATGTACTTGGTGAGCGCCTTCTCGATCTCGCGCGCGAGTTGCGTCGGCGTCTTGTTGGTCGCCTTGATGTCTTCGACGAGCGGCGTGGTGATCATGCCGTCCGGGCGTACCGGAACACTCGACGACAGTTCGGGGTTGCGCCAGATGACGATGTTGAGGTTGTCGCCCGGCCCGATCAGGTACGCGTAGTCGGCAATCGAGTCGAGCCGGCTCGGGGCGAGCGGCACGCTGCTGCAACCCGACAGGACGGTCGCCGCGACCGCCAGCAGTGTCGATGCGGCCGACTGCCACCGTGACCGACCCGACGACATCCCCGCACGCGCAACTTGATCCGGCATGGCCGACCCCCCCTATCAACGTTTGAAGTTCTTCGAAAGCCGCTGCATCGCGAGGCCACCACGGTTCACATCCCGATGACCCGTGGGCGACGATCCCCGACGCCGACCCATGGCAACGTGCCGGTCGTCGATTCTAGCAAGCGGACTTTGCGTTTGACGCATCGACTTCTGAGACCGAATTCAACCGGGAGGGATCGAGCAACAAGTGTGCCGAGCAACCGACGGGACCCGTTGCACGAGCCTTCGTCGGGTCGACAGCGCTCATCGCTCGTTGCCATCCGCGTGAAATCCCGACGCGTTCAACCATTCATCATCGGCTCGTCGAAGCCGGATGGAAGGTCAGGTGCGCGACAGACCGCGCACAGCCGACAAGCGGTCGAATTCAGGGAATGAACGCAGGCAATGCCCGTTGCAGGACTAGGACAATCGACCCACGGACTCTCGGAAAGCGCATCGAAGGGCTTCGGAGTTTTTGCATGCCGGCTGTCATTTACTGACGTTTTTTGACACTTCTCTTCGTAAAGTGCGCTGGACATTCCGGCCGTTGGCGGACGACCCGTCTATGAACGCCGTCCCCCGGCGCTCACCGGGACCCGCAGCCTCGATCGCCCTTCGGCACTTCTCGGGCATGTTTCTTGTACGCCCTCTCCGCTTGCAATGCAGTCGCAGCCGATCGGGTCCCGGGACGATCCCGGCCGATCGAAGCGCGCATTCCCACGCGTCCCCGGCATTCGGTCACTGGATGGTTCGATGATTCGCGTTTTCAGTCATTACATTTCGATCCGCATCGTTCTGTTGATGCTCATCGAAGGGTTGTTCCTGCTCGGCGCAAGCCTCGCGGGAATGGCGATCCGCTTCTCGCCCGCGACCATCAGCAGCGCTTCGATCTTCACGCCCGAAGCGATGCTGTTCACGTTCTTCATGATCGTCGTGATGGCGGCGCTCGGTCTCTACCAGGACGAACATCCGGAGTCGTTCGTCTCGATCCTCAACCGCACGATCATCGCGTTCGCCGCGGGCAGCGCGCTGATGAGCATCGTGTTCTACCTCTTCCCCGACACGTACATCGGGCGTGGCGTCTTCGCCTACACCGCGCTGATCTCGTTCTGTTCGTTGCTCGTCATCCGCACGGTCTTCTTCCGCTGGACCGCGTTCGGCGTGTTGAAGAAACGTGTCCTCATCCTCGGCGCGGGCGAACAGGCGCGGGGCATCCTGGAACTCGTTTCCACCAATGCGCGCAAGCAGTCGATCGAGGTCGTCGGCGTCCACCCGCTGACGACGGCCGACGTCGCCGTAACCTCGGTGCGGATCCTCCCGATCACGATGTCGGTCAGCGAAGCGGCGCATCAGTACGGCGTCCACGAGATCATCATCGCGATGCGCGAGCAACGCGGCGGCGCGCTGCCGGTCAGTCAACTGCTGGACTGCAAGCTCCGCGGTATCCAGATCACCGACCTGCAATCGTTCTTCGAGCGCGAGATGGGGCAGATCCGCCTGGACAGCCTGAAGGCGAGCTGGCTGGTCTTCGGCGAAGGCTGCCGGCAGGGACTGCTGCGCGAGACGGTCAAGCGCCTGTTCGACGTGCTGGCGAGCGGCCTCCTGCTGTTGTTCACGTTGCCGGTCATCGTCGTCACGGCGCTCCTCATCAAGCTGCAGGACAACGGTCCGATCTTCTATCGTCAGGACCGCGTCGGCCAGGGCGGCCGCGTCTTCGGGATCCTCAAGTTCCGCAGCATGCGCAGCGACGCGGAACGCGACGGCAAGCCGAAGTGGGCCAAGTCCAACGACGACCGCATCACGCCGATCGGCCGCTTCATCCGTCGCACCCGCATCGACGAGTTGCCGCAGGTCATCAACGTGCTTCGCGGCGAGATGAGCTTCGTCGGCCCGCGGCCCGAACGACCGTTCTTCGTGCGGCAGCTCGTGCAGGACATCTCGTTCTACGCGGCGCGTCACAGCGTGAAGCCCGGCATCACCGGATGGGCGCAGGTCCGCTATCCGTACGGCGCGTCGCTCGACGACGCATCGCAGAAGCTGCAGTACGACCTGTACTACGTGAAGAACCACAGCCTCTTCCTCGACCTGCTGATCCTGGTGGAAACCGTCGAGGTGGTGCTGTGGGGCAAGGGCGCCCGCTAGCCGATGGACAAGGACGCGCTTCGAACCATTGCCGAGTGGGGCTTCTGGGGGTACGGGGCTTCGGCAGCAGGCTATGCGTTGCTGGTGACGCTGCTGGTGGTCTCGTCGCGGGTCCGGCAACTGCGGACCCTGTCCGCCGTCATTCTCATCGGCGCTACCGTCATCAGCATGCTGTGGTCCGCCGCGGTCGCCGCCGCGATCGCGGAAGTGCCCGGTACGGCCATCGGATCGGGCTTCCTCGAGGTGATCCGGGGGGCAGCCTGGCTCGCGTTCATCGGCTTCCTGTTGAGCCGCCCCGAACGCGTGACGCGGATCACGACGAAGGCCGCTTCGGGAGGCGACGCTCGCCCGACCGCGCGACTGGCCGAGCGTATCCCGCCCATGCTGTGGGTCGGCATCGGCGCCACCGCGGCCCTGCTCTTCGTCGAGGGCATCCATGTCGCCGCACCGTCGGTCATCACGCCGTCGATCTACTTCGGCTGCCGCGTGCTGATGGCGATCGTCGCGCTGATGCTGGTCGAACAGGTGTACCGCGGCACCGCCCCCGACGACCGCTGGAGCATCAAGTTCTTCTGCCTCGGTCTCGGCGGCCTGTTCGCGTACGACCTCGCGCTCTTCGCCGACGCGATGCTGTTCCGGCACGTCGACCCGGAGCTGTGGGCCGCCCGTGGCTTCATCAACCTGTTGACCATTCCCCTGATCGCCGTCTCTGCCGCACGCAACCCGCAGTGGTCGCTCGACATCGCGGTTTCGCGACGCATGGTGTTCCAGTCCACCGCCCTTCTCAGCGCCGGCAGCTACCTGCTGATCGTTTCGGCAGCGGGCTACTACATCCGGTTCTTCGGCGGCACCTGGGGTGGCGTGCTGCAGACCACCGTCGTCTTCGCCGGCCTGATCGGGCTCGGCCTCGTGCTGGTCTCGGGGACGTGGCGTGCGCGGCTGAAGGTGTTCATCAACAAGAACTTCTTCAGCTATCGCTACGACTACCGCGAAGAATGGCTGCGGCTCACGCGCGAGCTCACCGAGGAAGAGCATGGCGAAGGGTTCGGCGCTCGCGCGATCCGCGGGGTCGCGAACCTGGTCGAAGCACGCGGGGGCGGGCTGTGGGTCAAGCAGGACCTGCCGCGTTACGAACGCATCGCGCAATGGCAGGCACCGCTTCTCGCGGCCGACAGCGAACCGGAAGACGGCTCGCTCGCGCGTTTCCTCGGCGAACGCGAGTGGGTCGTCAACCTCGACGAGTACCTCTCGACGCATCCGATGTACGGCGACCTGGCCGTGCCGTCGTGGCTTTCCGGCGACGACGAAGCCTGGCTCGTGATTCCCCTGATGCTGCACGACGACCTGTTCGGCTTCATCGTCCTGCTGACGGCGCGAACCAAGATCAGCATCAACTGGGAAGTCAACGACCTGCTGAAGACCGCGGGCCGCCAGGTCGCGAGCACGCTGGCGCAGCTGCACGCGAACCGCGCGCTGCTCGTCGCGCGGCAGTTCGAGTCGTTCAACCGCATGTCGGCGTTCGTCGTCCACGACCTGAAGAACCTCGTCGCGCAGCTGTCGCTGATGCTGAGCAACGCGACCAAGCATCGCGACAACCCCGAGTTCCAGGACGACATGCTCGACACCGTCGACAACGCGGTCGACAAGATGAAGCGGCTGCTGCTGCAGTTGCGGGTGGGCGCGATACCGGCCGACGAGCCGGCGCCGGTCGACCTGCAGGAAGTCGTGCTGTCCGCGTTGAAATCGAAGGCCCCGCTCACGCCCCGTCCGACCATCCTGGTCGACGCGCCCGGCATCCGCACGCTCGCGCATCGCGAACGGCTCGACCGGGTCGTCGGTCATCTGCTGCAGAACGCGGCCGAGGCGACGCCGTCCGGCGGCACCATCGAGGTGAGGGTCCGATCGCAGGACCAGTCTGCAATAATCGAAGTGGAAGACAGCGGCGTCGGCATGAGCGAAGACTTCATCCGCACACGGCCCTTCAAGCCGTTCGAGTCCACGAAGAAGAACGGCATGGGCATCGGCATCTACGAGAGCCGCGAGTACATCCGCGAGCTCGGCGGCCAGCTCGACGTCCACAGCCGCGAGACCGAGGGAACCCTTTTCTCGATCGCATTGCCGTTGCTGCGTTCCGCAGTGGTGGCCTGACATGGAGGCCGTGATGAACGACGTGGCGAACGACGTACTGCAGACCGATCGTCTCGGCGCACGCAGCAAGGTCAAGGAGACCGACGACAAGCCGGTCCTGCTCGTCGTCGAGGACGATCCCGGCATCCAGAAGCAGATGCGCTGGACCTTCGACCAGTACGAGGTCGTGGTGGCCGAGGACCGTGCGTCCGCGATGGCGCAATTGCGTCGCTACGAGCCGGCCGTCGTCACGATGGACCTCGGCCTGCCGCCGGACCCGGACAGCACGTCGGAAGGCTTCGCGCTGCTGGCCGAGATGCTGGCCGCGTCGCCCGACACGAAGGTGATCATGATCACCGGCCAGAACGATCGCACCAACGCAGTAAAGGCGATCGGCCTCGGCGCGTACGATTTCTACACGAAGCCGTTCGAACCCGAACTGCTCGCGCTCGTCGTCGAACGCGCGTTCCGCCTCGCCGGACTGCAGCGCGAGAACCGCATCCTGCAGAGCGTCAACATGCAGTTGCCGCTCGCGGGTCTGCTGACGCGCGACCCCGGCATGCTGCGCATCTGCCGCAACATCGAGCGGCTCGCGCCGTCCGATGTCACGGTGCTGCTGCTGGGCGAGAGCGGCACCGGCAAGGAGCTGCTGGCGCGCGGGCTGCACGACCTGTCGACGCGCAAGGACAAGAAGTTCATCGCGCTCAACTGCGCGGCCATCCCCGAGAACCTGCTCGAGAGCGAACTGTTCGGCTACGAGCGCGGCGCGTTCACCGGCGCGACCCAGGCGAAGGCGGGCCTCATCGAGTCGGCCGGCAGCGGCACGCTCTTCCTCGACGAGATCGGCGAGATGCCGCTCGCGACGCAGGCGAA
>CAXTPX010000040.1:0-10686 GCA_964246005.1 uncultured Burkholderiaceae bacterium
CATCGTCCAAGGGACTCTACGAACCGTCCCACGGGTCGGCGCCCGACATCGCGGGGCAGGGCATCGCCAATCCGCTCGCGACGATCCTGTCGGCCGCGATGATGCTGCGCTACACGTTCGGCAGCGCCGAGGCGGCCGACCGCATCGAGCGGGCGGTCCGTCACGTCCTCGCCGACGGCCTGCGAACCGTCGACATCGCATCGGCCGGCACCGGCAGGGTCGGCACGGCGGCGATGGGCGATGCGGTGGTGAAAGCGTTGCGGCAGTAAAGAATCTTTACTTCTGTGCCCGTCGTCGACATCATGAAGACGACGCGGGCACGATCAATCAACGACAGGCAGCGGTGCGATGAAGACGGTCGGTCTGGTGGGATGGCGCGGGATGGTGGGCTCGGTGCTGATGCAGCGGATGCGCGACGAAGGCGACTTCGCGCTGATCGAGCCGGTGTTCTTCAGCACCTCGAACGTGGGCGGCAACGGACCGTCGCTCGCCGGCGTCGAGACCGTCTGCAAGGACGCGTTCGCGCTCGACGAACTGAAGCAGCTCGACATCGTCGTCACGTGCCAGGGCGGTGATTACACCGGCGAGGTTCATCCCAAGCTGCGCGCGGCCGGGTGGAACGGCATCTGGATCGACGCGGCGAAGACGCTGCGCATGCAGAACGACGCGGTGATCGTGCTCGACCCGGTCAACCGGCCGGTGATCGACGCCGCGATCGATCGCGGCATCCGCGACTTCATCGGCAGCAATTGCACGGTCGCGGCGATGATGATGGGCGTTGGTGGCCTGTTCAATCACGACCTCGTCGAGTGGATGACCTGCACGACCTACCAGGCGGCGTCCGGCGGTGGTGCGCAGCACATGCGCGAACTGCTGACGCAGTTCGGCACGATCCACGACGCGGTGGCGAGCGCGCTCGCCGATCCGGCCTCGGCCATCCTCGACATCGATCGCAAGGTGCTGGCCGCACAGCGAGGCCTCTCCGCCGACGAAACGGCGCAGTTCGGTGTGCCGCTCGCCGGCAGTCTCATTCCCTGGATCGATCGCGACATGGGCGACGGCATCTCGCTCGAGGAGTGGAAGGGAATGGCCGAGACCAACAAGATCCTCGGCCGCGGACCGGGTCTTGCCCTGCCGGCGATTCCGATCGACTCGACCTGCGTGCGGATCGGCGCGATGCGCTGCCATTCGCAGTCGTTGACGATCAAGCTGAAGCGCGACTTGCCGCTGGACGAGATCGAGGACATCGTCGCAGGCTCGACCGCGTGGACGAAGCTGATCCCGAACACGCGCGAGGCGAGCATGGCCGGACTGACCCCGGCCGTCGTGACCGGGACACTGACCATCCCGGTCGGCCGCCTGCGCAAGCTGGCCATGGGTCCCTGCCACGTCGGCGCCTTCACGATCGGCGACCAACTGCTGTGGGGCGCGGCCGAACCGCTGCGACGGATGCTGCGGATCCTGCTGGACGCGTGATCGCTAGTGGCGCGTCCTAGACGCTGCAAGGCCGCGCTCCTAATCGTTGTGGACAGGCAACATGGTGGATTGCACTGGCCGGCAGGCTCACTGACAAATGCTGGCAAGCTGCGTAAGCTCGGTAGCCTAAGTCCATGAAGTTAGGTTGGAACTTCGGCCGCGGTGAAGGGCGGTCTCACGAACGTTCCAGAGCGGCCGATAACCCGGCAACAACGATGACGAAAAGGCCACGGCGTTTCGCGACGCATCGGTCGAGCCTGTCACGGTCCTGACTGCCACCACTGCGGAATCGAACATGAAGCCTGCCTCGAAGGGAAACCACCGACTGCCCCGCAGGCTGCGCCTGAAAGTCGCAATCGCGCTGGCCGTGAGCGGCACGGCGCTCGGCGCGCACGGCGCGGGTCTCGGGCGGCTCAACGTGCTGTCATCGATCGGGCAGCCACTGCGCGCCGAGATCGAGTTGACCTCGGTTTCACGCGACGAAGGCGCTACGCTGACGGCCCGCCTCGCCAGTGCCGACACCTTCAAGCAGGCCAGCATCGACTACGGCAGCGCCCTCAGCGGACTGCGCTTCTCGATCCAGCGCCGCGCGGGCGGCCAGCCGTACGTGCTGGTCACATCGACCCAACTGCTGAACGAACCGTTTCTCGACGTGCTGGTGGAGCTGACCTGGGGCTCGGGCCGGCTGGTGCGCGAATACACGCTGCTGATCGATCCGCCCGACGCCGGCACGCCGACCCGCGCGGCGGAGCCGGGCCCGACGATCGTGCAGGCAGAGACCTCGCCGCCGGTGACGCGCACCCGCACGCCGCGCGCGCCAGCCGTCGCCTCCGACGACTCGGCGGGAAGCGGCGCACCGGCCCCCGGTCGCGCGCGGGTTGCGTCCGAACCGGCGCCCGGGCCGACGTCCGGCAGCGGCACCAGCGGCGACTACGTCGTCAAGAGCGGCGACACGGCGATCTCGATCGCGCGGGAATACAAGCCCGACAACGTCACGCTCGAACAGATGCTGGCCACGCTCTACCGCGACAACACCAGTGCGTTCAGCGGCAACATCAATCGCCTCACTGCCGGCGCGACGATGAAGATCCCCGACGCCGCGGCGGCGCAGTCGGTCGAGGCGGCGCAGGCGCATCGCATCATCGCGCAGAGCGCGAACTTCGGCAGCTACCGCGATCGCATCGCCCGCAACGCGCCGCTGGCGCCGGTGGCTCGCGATGCGGGACAGCAGGCGTCGGGACGGCTCACGAGCCAGGTCGAGGATCGCGCCGCGCCGACCACGGACGTCAAGGATCGGCTGCAACTGTCGCGGCCCGATGCCAGGCGTGCCGCGAGCCCGGGCGGCGGGACTCGTTCCGGACTCGGCGGCGCGTCCGCCGAAGAGCTCGCCGTGAAAGACCGCGAACTCGTCGAGACGAAGACGCGCGTCGCGCTCCTCGAGAAAAACGTGGCCGACCTCCAGAAGCTGCTCGAACTGAAGAACCAGTCGCTCGCCGACCTGCAGAGGGCGCCGACCGCCCGGGCGCCGGACGTCGCTGTGGCGCCGGCGCCCTCTCCGATCGCCGCGGCGCCCGCGCCGGTCGCCGTGGCGGCTGCGACGCCGCCGAGCCCGGGGCCGACGACGACGCCGACCTCCGCGCCGATCGCGTCGCCGGTCGTCGTGGCCGCACCACCGCCGGTGCCGGTCGCTGCGCCGCCGGCATCGCCGCCCGCGCCCGTCACGACGAAGGCGACTCCCGCCAAGGCGGTGTCGCCGCCGCAGGACGCGAACTGGTACGACAGCCTGATGGAGAACTCGCTGCTGCTCGGCGGCCTGGTCGCGTTGGTCCTGCTGCTGGTCGGCTACGGCCTCTTCACGGCGCGTCGTCGTCGCAAGCTGGCCGGCTTCGAGGACAGCATCTTCGTCGACAACAGCGTCCTGCACGCCAACTCGGTCTTCGGCACCACCGGCGGTCAGTCGGTCGACACGTCGAACAGTGGCTTCCACTCGAACTTCGTGCCGGTCGCGGGCAACCTGCCCGAGCAGAACGAGGTCGATCCGGTCGCCGAAGCCGACGTCTACATCGCGTACGGGCGCGATGCACAGGCCGAGGAGATCCTGAAGGAAGCCCTGCGCGCCGACGCCTCGCGTCCGGCGGTCCGGCTGAAGCTGCTCGAGATCTACGCGAAGCGGGGCGACGCGAAGATGTTCGAGACGACCGCCTCCGAGCTCTACGCGGCGACCGGCGGGCAGGGGCCCGACTGGGTTCAGGCCGCTGCGCTCGGCCTCACGATCGATCCGCACAATCCGCTGTACAGCGAGACCGCACCGGTCGCTGCGCCGTCGGCGCTGTCGCAGTCGATCGCGTCGCAGTCGATGACGTCGTCGTCGACAGCGCGTTCGAGCAGCATCGCCGGCAACATCCCGGGACGCAATGCTTCGTCGATCGACACGGGGCTCGGGGCGACGGGCCTGAACCTGTCCGACTACGGCGTCCATCCCGAACCCGCTCACGGCTCGGCGAGCGCGACCGAATACACGCAGACCGATCCGCTGCCGCGCCCCGCGCCGAACACCGCGACGTCGGCGCCGTCGATGGACCTCGATTTCGATCTGGGCTTCACGAACACGGGCATCGGACCGTTGACCCCCGACGCGCCCCCACCCGCGCCGACCGCGCCGGCGTCGGACAAGAACAACGGGCTCGACTTCGACGTCGGCGCCTCGACCAAGCCGCTGATCGATCCGTTCACCGCGTCGGCGTTCGGCACCGGTGACGCGTCGGCGCGAACCGCGGTCAACCTCCCGGCGTTCCGTGCGCGCGCCGAAAGCGACGCGGCGCGTCCCGAGGGCGACGGCTTCAGCGCGTCCGACATCTTCGGTTCGAGCATCGTCGCCGACAACGATCCGGAAGCGCTGTACGGCGAGACGCCGGGCGCTGCGTCATCGGCGCCCGCGTCGACCCCCACGCCGTCGCAGGCCCGCACGCAGGACTTCCGCAACGTCGTCGACAACCACCAGTTCGAAAAGACCGAGCCGCTCGACGCCTTCTCGAAGATCAACCTCGACCTCGACGACGGCGGCTACCAGACGACCACGCTGACGCCCGAGGCCGCCACGAGGACGGACGTGTGGCAGGCGATGGCGACGAAGCTCGACCTCGCGCTGGCGTACAGCGACATCGGCGACAAGGACGGCGCCCGCGAACTGCTCGAGGAAGTCGTGCGCAACGGCGATCCGGCACAGGCCGGCCGTGCGCGCACGTTGATCGCCGAGCTCGGCTGAACGGTACGAGCGAGTCCGCCGAGCACCCCGTCACGCGCATCGCGCTCGGCGTCCAGTACGACGGGCGCGACTGGCATGGCTGGCAATCGCAGCCGAGTCGACTGACGGTGCAGGACGCGCTCGAGGCGGCGCTCGGGCGTTTCGCCGATCGTCCGATCCGCGTCGCCTGTGCCGGCCGCACCGATCGCGGCGTGCACGCGCTCGGGCAGGTCGTCCATTTCGATACCGACGCGGTGCGTACGCTCGAGGGCTGGCGACGGGGAGTCGCCGCACTGCTCCCGCCGTCGATCTCGGTCGGCTGGTCGGCGTTCGTCGATCCATCGTTCGACGCGCGCTTCGCTGCCGTCGCGAGGACCTACCACTACCTGCTGATGGTGCAGCCGTACCGGTCGCCGCACTGGGTCGGGCGCGCCGGCTGGGTCCACACGCCGCTCGACGTCGCCGCGATGGATCGCGCGGCGAGAGCGCTCGTCGGAACCCACGACTTCTCGGCCTTCCGCAGCGCCGAGTGCCAGGCGAAGACGCCGATCAAGACGATGTCGATCGCGTCGGTTCGCGGCCACGACGACTTCGTGCTGTTCACGTTCAAGGCCAGCGCGTTCGTGCAGCACATGGTCCGCAACCTGGTCGGCGCGTTGATCGCGATCGGGCGGGGCCGCAAGGATCCGGCCTGGATCACCGAGTTGCTCGATGGCCGCGACCGGACCGTGGCTGGACCGACCTTCATGCCGGACGGCCTCTATCTCGCCCGTGTCGATTATGCCGACGGCATCCGCCTGCCCGAGCCGCCGTCCTTCACGACGATCCATGCGGGCTTCCCGTCATGGAGGCCATCGTGAGCTTCACCTCGTCCGAGCCCGACGGCCGGACCCGCATCAAGCTGTGCGGGATGACGCGCGACGAGGACGTCGATGCCGCGCTCGCCCTCGACGTCGATGCGCTCGGCTTCGTGTTCTATCCGCCGAGCCCGCGCAACCTCTCGATCGAACAGGCCGCGCGACTCGTGGCCCGCGTGCCGACGTCGGTCGAGACGGTCGGCCTCTTCGTCGACGCGACGCGCGATGCAATCGACACGGTGCTGGCGCGCGTGCCGCTGTCGATGCTGCAGTTCCACGGCGACGAGTCGGCGGCGGACTGCAGGGCGCATCACGTGTACTTCGGACTGCCGTACCTGAAGGCCGCGCGAGTCGAGCCGGGTCTCGATTTGCTAGACTTCGCCGCTCGATTCGACGGCAGTGCGGGCGCATCGGCCTTGCTCCTCGATGCGCATACCACCTCCTATGGTGGCGCCGGAAAGGTCTTCGATTGGTCCCTCGTTCCCCCCGCACTCATCGACACCGCCAATGCGCGCGCCGGCGCGCATCGGGTCGTTTTGAGTGGTGGCTTGAACGCAGCAAACGTCGCTGACGCGATCGCTCGCGTAGGCCCGTGGGCCGTCGATACCTCCTCGGGGATCGAACGGGCCAAAGGCATCAAGGACCCGATCGCGATGCGCGACTTCGTCGCCGCGGTCCGATCCGCCGATCGACGACTTCGAACAGGAATGACATGGGCATGACCTCGATGGCCGCATTGCATGCGGCCCGTATTGCCTCCACGACGGCATCCACGGCCGCGTCGCAGCAGCCATCCTCGCCACTGCGGGCCGTGCCGCTCTCGACGGCCCGTCCCGACGCGCGCGGCCACTTCGGTCCGTACGGCGGACGCTTCGTCTCCGAGACGCTGATGAAGGCGCTCGACGAGCTCGACGCGGCCTACGCGCACTACCGCACCGACCCCGACTTTATCGCGGAGGTCGAGAGCGAGCTCGCGCATTTCGTCGGCCGGCCGAGCCCGATCTATCACGCGAAGCGCTGGAGCGAACGGCTCGGCGGCGCGCAGATCTATCTGAAGCGGGAGGACCTGAACCATACCGGCGCGCACAAGATCAACAACACGATCGGCCAGGCGCTGCTCGCGCGGCGCATGGGCAAGCCGCGGGTGATCGCCGAGACCGGCGCCGGGCAGCACGGCGTCGCGAGCGCGACCGTGGCCGCGCGTTTCGGGATGGAGTGCGTGGTCTACATGGGCAGCGACGACGTGGTTCGTCAGTCGGCCAACGTGCAGCGCATGAACCTGCTCGGCGCGCGGGTGGTGCCGGTCGAATCCGGCTCGAAGACGCTGAAGGACGCGCTCAACGAGGCGATGCGCGACTGGGTCACCAACGTCGAGAACACGTTCTACATCATCGGCACGGTGGCAGGCCCGCATCCGTATCCGATGATGGTGCGCGACTTCAACGCGGTGGTCGGACGCGAGTGTCGCTGGCAGATGCCCGAGCGCGCGGGTCGACAGCCCGATGCGATCGTCGCGTGCGTCGGCGGCGGCAGCAACGCGATGGGCATCTTCCACGACTACGTCGACGATCCGTCGGTGCGGCTGATCGGCGTCGAGGCGGCGGGCGACGGACTCGACACGGGGCGTCATGCGGCGAGCCTGCAGCGCGGGCTGCCGGGCGTGCTGCACGGCAATCGCACGTACGTCCTGCAGGACGACAACGGACAGATCACCGAGACGCATTCGATCTCGGCGGGCCTCGACTATCCGGGCGTCGGTCCGGAGCATGCGTGGCTGAAGGACATCGGCCGCGCGGAGTACGTGGGTGCGACCGACGTCGAGGCGCTCGCGGCGTTCCACGACTGCTGTCGCATCGAAGGGATCATCCCGGCGCTCGAGTCGAGCCATGCGCTCGCCCATGCCGCGAAGATGGCGCCGACGATGGACCGCGACCGCATCATCCTCGTCAACCTGTCGGGGCGTGGGGACAAGGATCTGCACATCGTGTCGGCAGCGGGGCAGCGATGATGCTGCGTTCGACGGTGCGCTCGGTGCGCGCATGAACGCGCCCGTTCGAACCAACCGCATCGATGCGCGCTTCGATCGCCTGAAGGCCGAAGCGCGGACCGGCCTCATCCCCTACATCGCCGCCGGCGATCCGTCGGCCGAGCTCACGATCGAACTGATGCATGCCCTCGCGCGCGCCGGCTCGGACGTGATCGAGCTCGGCGTTCCGTTCTCGGACCCATCGGCCGACGGTCCGGTGATCCAGCGCGCGACGGAGCGCGCGATCAAGAACGGCGTCGGCCTCGCCGCCACGCTCGATTGCGTGGAAGCGTTTCGTCGAGACGATCATGAGACGCCGGTCGTGCTGATGGGCTACGCGAACCCGTTCGAGCTGATGGCGATGCGCCTCGGTGGCCTCGACACGCTCGCAGCGCGACTGCAAGCTGCCGGCGTCGACGGCGTCCTCGTCGTCGACTACCCACCCGAAGAATCGCGCGACTTCGTCGCGGCGTTGAAGCAGTTCGGCATCGCCGGCATCTACCTGCTCGCCCCGACGTCGAGCGATGAACGCATCGAGGCGGTCGCCAACGCTGCGTCGGGTTATCTCTATTACGTCAGCCTGAAGGGGATCACGGGCTCGGCAGCGCTCGACGTGACGTCGGTCGCCGACAAGCTGCCGCTCATCCGCAGGCACACCGCCATTCCGATCGGCGTGGGCTTCGGCATTCGCGACGCGAGCAGCGCGGTCGCGGTCGCCGAAGTGGCCGATGCCGTCGTGATCGGAAGTCGTATCATCGAGGCCATCGAGACGGCGCCGGCAGGCGTTGCGGTCGAAGTGGTCGAGCGATTCGTCGGGGACATCCGCACGGCGCTCGATCGAGCGAGCCGCGAACGTGCCGTGCGCACGGGAACGTGAAGAAAGGACAACGATGAGCTGGATCGAGAAGCTGCTGCCCCCGCGTATCCAGCGGTCCGAAGGTACGCAACGGCGCGTTCCCGAAGGTCTCTGGCTCAAGTGTCCGCATTGCGAGGCGGTGCTCTACAAGACCGACCTCGAACAGAACTGCATGGTCTGTCCGAAGTGCGATCACCACATGCGTATGCGGGCGCGAGAGCGCATCGATGCGCTGCTCGACGGCGAAGGCCGCTTCGAGATCGGACGCGACACGTTGCCGATCGACTCGCTGAAGTTCAAGGACAGCAAGAAGTATCCGGACCGGCTCAAGGAAGCGATGGAGTCCACCGGCGAGACCGACGCGCTGGTCGTGATGGGTGGCTCGATCCACACGGTGCCGGTCGTGGCCGCCATCTTCGAGTTCGCCTTCATGGGCGGCTCGATGGGCTCGGTGGTCGGCGAGCGTTTCGCGCGCGGGGTGCAGACCGCGATCGAGCAGAAGATCCCGTTCATCTGTGTCACGGCGACCGGAGGCGCGCGCATGCAGGAAGGGCTGCTCTCGCTGATGCAGATGGCCAAGACCACCGGCATGCTGACGAAGCTGTCGCAGGCCAAGCTGCCGTTCATCAGCGTGCTCACCGACCCGACGATGGGCGGTGTGTCCGCGAGCTTCGCGTTCATGGGCGACGTCGTGATGGCCGAGCCGAAGGCGCTGATCGGCTTCGCCGGGCCGCGCGTGATCGAGCAGACCGTGCGCGAGAAGCTGCCCGAGGGCTTTCAGCGGTCGGAGTTCCTGCTGCAGAAGGGTGCGATCGACATGATCGTCGACCGTCGCAAGATGCGCGACGAGATCGCGCGGCTATTGGCTCTGCTGCAGAAGCAGCCGTCGGACGTTGTCGTCTAGTCGGCTACTAGCGTCTGTCCCGACGTCGACGCGTCGACGAATGGACGTCAGCCGCTGAACGCTGCGCCGCGCAGGGCCGCCTTCTTCCCCGATCGTCTGCGCAACGGCACGAGCACGCACAGGCCGCCGGCCAGGAGCAGCAACACGTCGGGCTCGGGGATCGCGCTCTGCGCGAGCAGGGTGCGTTCCGCGGCGGTCGCCAGTTGTCGCGCGACCAGCGGCGAGATGCCCAGCGCATACGCAGCCGATCCCGTGTTGGAGCCGTCGAACTCCGGGAGCAGCAGCTCGGGATCGATGCCGGTGATCTGACCGAACAGCACGAGCGCATTGAGGTAGTCGCCGTAGACGCTCGGGTGATAGCCGACCGGTGTCGTGCAGCAGGCGAGCAGGGGGTTGCTGTCCCACAGGTCGACCTGCCCGGCCGGCTCGTCGACCAGGTACGGGTTCTGTTCGGCGTAGCCGAGGCGGATCGCCGTGACCCACGCGTCGCCGGCGTTCGCGACGCCGACCTGGCTGCCGGTCGGGTTGGCGGCGTCGAACGCCGCGGCTTCGCCGAAGTACGCGTTGTGCAGGTCCTGCGCCATCGCGCCGATCGGATCGAAGTCGCCGAGATAAGGCGCGTACGCCTTGTTGCCGTTCTGCTGGGCCACGGTGCTCGTGCCGAAGATCGGCTCGGCCGGATTGCTGCTGGTGTACCCGTAGGCCGCGAGCGGCGGCGTCTCATACAGCGTGATCTTCGCGTTCGCGACGCCCGCGGCGGCGTCGGCCTGGTCGATCTTCGTGACGATGCCGTTGACCGCGGACGTGAAGTTCGCCGGGTTGCCGCGCGTCGCCACGGTCTGGCCGTTGACGGTGATCGTCGACGGCAGCGGCGTGAAGCTCTGGTCCTGCAGCACGACCTGGTTCCACTTCGACTGCGTGATCAGCGGCAGGTCCGCCTTCGAGGTCCCGCTCAGATAGCCATTCAACGTGGCGCTGCTGACCGCGATCAACGAGACGTTGTAGCTCAGGCCGAGATCCTTCGTGAACTGCAGGAAGATCCCGGACGTGCCGCTGAACGGGCCGACCTCGGTGTACTGCGATCCGGCATTGTTCTGCAGATAGTTCAGCTTGTCCGCGAGCGTGGCGCCGGGCGTGGTGGCGCTCGTCGGTATGACGGCCGTGCCGCCTTCGACCGTGCCCGCGCATCCCGCGGTCGGACATAGCAGGTCGTGGACGACGCCGCTGCCGACCGCGTTCGCCGGTCCCGCGTTGTAGTTGAGCACCGGCGGGTAGCGGCCGTGCGTGAAGCTGTTGCCGACGAAGAGGATGTTGATCGGATCC
>CAXTPX010000041.1:0-10581 GCA_964246005.1 uncultured Burkholderiaceae bacterium
CCGGGCTCGACGGCGTCGGCGGAGCAAGCGTGACCGGCACGAGGTCGTCCGAGATCTTCGGGTTCTTTGCGTGGACCGGGGACGTCAGCGCGAGCGCGATGCCCGCGGCGAGCAGTGCGCGATACAACGTCTTCGCGACGCGAGTGTGTGGGTTCGGGATTCTCATAGGTGTCTGCCTGTATGCGAGTGAAGTTGCACCAGTGAAACGCGCAACCTCCGTGCCGCCGACCGGATGCGCACGGCCCGCGAAGCCGTCGAACGAGGCATCCGTCACTGCGAACCTCGTGGAGGAAAAGGTCGCGAGGACGGGCATAGGACGTCGAAGCGTCATCGGTCGAACAGCACCCGTCGCACGACCCAATTCGGCGCTTAGTGACGAAGCGTGTCACCCGGGCATGGGCATTCGTCCGACAATCGTCATCGCGGCTCGACGTCGTGGAGCGCACCCTCGCCCGAAAGCGATCGGGACTTCACCGGGGTCCGCCAAGGCCATGACCTAGAGCGCCGTCGGTTGATGCACGGAACCGCAGGGAGGCACGATGGAAGGCGAAGAGACCGACGGCGCAGCGCGCGATGCGAACGCCTCGAGCGAGCGATGGCATACGCGCGACGGCGCCGTGCTCACCATCCGCTCCATCGCGCCCGGCGACTTCGGTATCGAGAAGCGCTTCATCGCGGGCCTGTCGACCGGGACCGGATACCGGCGTCTGTTGTCACCGCGCATTCCGCAGGACGACGAGATCGCGCGCTTCACCGACATCGATCCGACGCGGGAAGCGGCGTTGATCGCCGTGGCCGGATCCGACGGCGTCGAATCGATGTGCGGCGTGGCGCGCTACGTGCGCGACGGAGCGTCGGCGGAGTGGGCGATCGTGCTCGCCGACGCCTGGCAGCGACGCGGACTCGGCGAGGCGTTGCTGACGAGGCTGATCGACCGCGCCCGCCGCGCGGGCATCGAACGATTGTCCGACGTGACGTTCGTGGACAACGTCGGCATGCTGCACGTCGCTCGCAAGCTCGGCTTCCATCTGAGCCGCGATCAAGATGCGACGCTGACGCGGTTGACGCTCTTCCTTTGAGGTCGTCCGACAAGGCGAAACGCCGTTGGACTATGCGGGCAGGCACGCCGCGGTCGCAAGATGCGCTCCTCTCCAGCAGTCCGCTCCCGAGGAGTCGTCGATGCATCGCACCACCCCGTTGATCGCCCTGTCCCTTCTCGCCGTCGCCCTGGCCGGCTGCGGTGAGACCGCCCGGCTGAAGGTCGCGGACGGCACGGGCCCGTCCCCGCAGTTGCCCGAGCCGAACAAGTCGCTGATCCCGACGCTCAACGTCGCGAAGGCGATCGGCTGGCCCGAAGGCGGCAAGCCGCAGGGCGCGCCCGGCACCACGGTCAACGCGTACGCGTCGGGCCTCGACCATCCGCGCTGGGTCTACGCGTTGCCGAACGGCGACGTGCTCGTCGCCGAGACCAACGCGCCGCCGAAGCCCGACGATGCCAAGGGCATCCGCGGCTTCGCGCAGAAACTGTTCATGAAGAGCGCCGGGTCGGTCACGCCGAGCGCGAACCGCATCACGCTGCTGCGCGACGTCGACGGCGACGGCGCGGCCGATTTGCGCGAAGTCTTCCTGAAAGGTCTCAACTCGCCGTTCGGCATGGTGCTGGTCGGCAACGACTTCTATGTCGCCGATTCGGACGCGGTGATGAAGTACCCGTACACGCCGGGCGCGACGCATCTCGACGGGCCGGGCGTCAAGGTGGTCGATCTGCCGGCCGGTACCATCAACCATCACTGGACCAAGAACATCATCGCGAGCGCCGACGGTTCGAAGCTGTACGTGACGGTCGGCTCGAACAGCAACGCCGCCGAGAACGGCATCGAAGCCGAGGAAGGCCGCGCCGCCATCTGGGAGATCGATGCGAAGACCGGCCAGCACCGCATCTTCGCGTCGGGACTGCGCAACCCGAACGGGATGGCCTGGGCGCCGGGTGCGGGCGCGACGGCCCTGTGGACGGTCGTCAACGAGCGAGACGAACTCGGCAGCGATCTCGTGCCCGACTACATGACGTCGGTGAAGGACGGCGGCTTCTACGGATGGCCGTACAGCTACTACGGCGCGCACCTCGACGACCGCGTGAAGCCGCAGCGACCGGAACTGGTCGCCACGGCGATCGTGCCCGACTACGCGCTCGGACCCCACACAGCGTCGCTCGGCCTCGCTGCAGCGCCGGGCACGACCAACCTGCCAGCGGCGTTCGGCAGCGGCATGTACATCGGCCAGCACGGGTCGTGGAACCGCGACCCTCGCAGCGGCTACAAGGTGGTGTTCGTTCCGTTCACCGGCGACAAGCCGTCGGGCCAGCCGGTCGACGTGCTGACCGGCTTCCTGTCGCCCAACGGCGAGGCCTATGGTCGACCGGTCGGCGTCGCGTTCGACAAGCCGGGCGACCTGCTGGTCGCCGACGATGTCGGCAATGTCATCTGGCGCGTCTCGGCGACGCACTGATCGTCAAGGCGACAGGGTCCCCGTCACGCCCACCAGGACCGCGCGACCCTGGGCCGGTTCGAAGAAGCGGCCGTTGCCTTCGTTGACGATGACCGATCCGGCGTAGCGCCGGTTGCCGATGTTGTCGACGCGGACGAAGCCCTCTGCGCTCCAGCGGGCGCCGCGCCACCGGTAGCCGGCCCGGGCATTGACGACCGCGTAGCGCGGCGCCGCGTCGGAGTTCGCGTCGTCGACGTAGACCTTGCCGGAGACACGACCCTCGAGCGCGGCGCGCCAGCCGTCCTCGGCGCCATACACGAGTTCCGCATACGCGTTGTTGGCGGCGACGCCGGGAATGCGGTCGCCGACCGGCACGATCACCGTCGGCACGACGCACGGCGACGCGTTGCAGGTCACGAACGCGTCGCGATAGCGCGCGTCGAGCACGGTCCATGCAGCCTGCAGCGACCAGTCGGGCGCGAAGCGCCAGTCGGCCGACGTCTCGACGCCGCGCCGGTGCGTGCGGCCCGCGTTGGTGTACGTCGCGCGTCCGCCGATGTTCGACAGCGTGACGATCTCGTCGTGGGTGCCGGTCTCGAAGATCGCGAACGTCGTCTGCAGCGTCGTGTCCACGGGCAGCGCGAAGCGGCCTTTCACGCCGGCTTCGACGCTGTCGCTCCGCGCGGGCTTCAACGTCAGGTTGAGACCGGTGGCGCCGCTCGGTCGATACGCCAGCTCGTTCAACGTCGGCGTCTCGAAGCCGCGGCCCGCAGTCGTGTACAGATGCAGCGACGGTGTGAGGGCGAACAGCAAACCGGCCACCGGCAGGGTGGCCTGATAGGTCACCCCACCGCTGTCGTCGGGATTGGTGCCGGCCGCCGTCGTGACGATGTAGCGATCCCGCGATGCGAATCGCACGAGGCTGTGGCGCACGCCTGCATCGAGCGTCCAGCGCGGCGCGAACTGCCACGACCCTTGCAGGTATTCGTCGATGTTGTTGACGTGGTTGTCCTCGTCGCGCCGCAGGTCGCCCTGCACGCCGAGCGTCCGCGCCGTGATCGGTCCGCTGAAGTCCTCGAAGCCGCGGCGATGCTCCGCGAGGCGATCGTCCGCGACACCCGCGATCAGCGTCGCCGGCTGGTCGAGCAGTCGCAGGCGATGGCTCAGGCGCAGGTCGAAGCCGCCGTAGCGCCGGTCGAGGTCGATCACGCCGCCGGGGCTCGTGACCGGCAGCTGTGCGGCCACCGGAATGGCCTGGTACTGCTGCGTCTGGCGCGTCCCGCCGTAGACGAGGAGACGCACGCGATCGTCGGCGCCGAGCGTGTGCTCGACGATCGCGCCGATCTGCGTCTGCGAGAACGTCTTCCGCGTGTCGAATTGCAGCGCGGACGCGTCGACGCTGTGCGGGCTTTGCGTGAACTGTGCGCGCGTCAGGCCGAGCGGGTCCTGTGCGAACGGCAGGTCCACGTTGTTGACGATCACCGTCAGCGTGGTGCCGTCGCCGTTGGTCAGCGTGAACTTCGCGTTGGCGAGGTCGCGTCGCGCAGCGCTGTGTTCGCGCGCGCCGTCGGTCTCGAAGTGGCTGGCGCTGACGACGTAGTCGGCGGTGCGATCGATTCCGGCCCCGATCGAGCCACTGGCCTTCAATCCCGCACGCAACGTCCCGTCGGTGCCCGCCGCGTACGACGGGACGATGCGCGTGTCGCCGCCGCCGCGCTCGGTGAACGCCTGCACGACGCCGCCGGACGAGTTGCCGTAGAGCGCGGAGAACGGGCCGCGCAACACTTCGACGCGGTCCACCGAATTGAGGTCGATGTTGGTGAGCTGACCCTGCCCGTCGGGCTGCGTCGCGGGAATGCCGTCGACGTACAGGCGCACCCCGCGAATGCCGAAGCTCGATCGCGCGCCGAAGCCGCGGATCGAAAGCTGCAGGTCCTGCGCGTAGTTCTGCCGGTTCTGGATCGCGAGACCGGGCACGACGCCGAGGCTCTCCGACAGATTGACCTGCAGCCGACCGGCGCGTACCTGCTCCCCGTCGACCGTGTCGATCGATGCCGGGACGTCGAACGGATCGGCTTCGACGCGGGTGGCGGTCACGACGACCGGATCGCCGCGCTGGACCTGCGCGGCGCCGGGTAGCGGAATGACGAGGCTCGCTGACAGGGCGAGCATCGCGAAGTCGAGGGGACGCCGGTGGTTCATGAGGAGGCCTGGTGCGAAAACGAAAGAAGCGCATCGGCCCGGTCGGCCACGCTGGTCATCGGTTGAGCGCTGCGTGCTGCGCATGAATCGCATACCTTCATCGTCGTTCCCGCGAAGGCGGGAACCCAGTGTCGACGCCTGGTCTTCGTATCGTCACCCAACGACGCTGGGTTCCCGCGTTCGCGGGAACGACCTCTCAACGGGAGAAGCGCCGCGCCGCCTCGATCCCCAACCCACTGGCGACACTCGAGAAACGATTGCCGAACACCGCTTCGGCATCGGGGAAGGCCTCGCCAAGATACCGCGACAACGGACCGAGGCCGGTCGAGCCGCCGGTGAAGTACAGCACGTCGATGGCGTCACGCTCGACGCCTGCTCGACGCACCGTCTCGGCAGCCGCAGCCGCGATGCGCTCGAAGCAACCGGCGAGCGATGCCGCGAGCGAAGCCTGGTCGAACGGCGCGACCAGCCCCGCTTCGACTTCCGCCAAATCGATCTCGACACGCGCCTCGTCCGACAACGCGATCTTGACCGCTTCGGCACGGGCGACCAGCCGATGACCGAGACGTTCGTCGACGACGCGCATCAGGCGCCGGTGATGGTCGGGGTCGGCATAGAACCAGCGCATCGCCTTCAGCTCGGCGACCCGCCGCGGCGCGTACACGCCGTTGATCAGATGCCAGGTCGCGAGGTCGAAGTAGACGCCGTGCGGCACTTCGCGACCTTCGGGCGTGCGCGCCCGGAATCCGAGACTCGGCAGTACCGCATCGAGCTCGACCCGCTGATCGAAGTCGGTCCCCGCGACGTGCACGCCGTGATTCGCGAGGACGTCGCGCGAGCGGTCCGCCCCTCGAACATCGCCGCCGAGCCGGACGACGCTGAAGTCGGACGTGCCACCGCCGATGTCGACGACGAGGACGAGGCGTTCGCCCCGCAATCGCTGCTCGTAGTCGAGGGCGGCGGCGATCGGCTCGAACTGGAACGCGATGTCGGTGAAGCCGATCGAGCGCGCCGCGCCCCGCAACGCCTCTTCGGCGCGGCGGTCGGCCGCCGCGTCGTCGTCGACGAAGTAGACCGGTCGACCGAGCACGACGCGCGTGACCGGCGCGCCGGCCTCGCGCTCGGCCGCCTGCTTCAGCTGCTTCAGGAAGCCGGCGATCACGTCGACGTAGCGCACCGCGATGCCGTCGCCGAGCGACGTCGCCTCGTCGATCAGCGGCGACCCGAGGATGCTCTTCAGCGACCGCATCAGCCGGCCCTCGTGTCCTGCGATGTAGGCGTCGATGGCGGCCTGACCGTAGCGGCGCAGACCGCCTTCGGTCTCGTGGAAGACCGCGCTCGGCATCGTCGTGCGGGCCTCTTCGAGAACGACGAGGCGCGAGGCGCCCGACGTCCCGGTCCCGACCGCGACGGCCGAGTTCGACGTGCCGAAGTCGATCGCGCACCAGGGGCCGTCGTCTTGCGGCGGAAGCGTCATGAGTCGACACCGATCGAGGGGTCGCGATTCTAACGGCAGCGGCGAGAGCGACGGCCTTGACCGATAATCCCCGACCTCAACGATCCGACCCGGTCAACGCATGCCCCTCGAACTCGCCTTCGAAGACGTCGGTCACGGCGCGCCGATGCTGCTCCTGCACGGCCTGTACGGATCGAGCTCGAACTGGCGACGCATCGCGAAGGCACTGTCGACCAGCCATCGCGTGGTCTCGGTCGATCTCCGCAATCACGGTGCTTCCCCCTGGGCCGCGACGATGTCGTACGCGGAGATGGCCGACGACGTCGTCGCGTTGATCGACCGCCTGTCCCTCGCCGTCGACGGCGCAGCGCCGGCGATCCTCGGGCACAGCATGGGCGGCAAGGTCGCGATGACCGTCGCGCTGACCCACGCGGCGAAGGTCGGTCGCCTGATCGTCGTCGACATCGCTCCCGTCTCGTACGGCGACCGCTTCTCGGGGTACACGCAGGCGATGCGCGGCGTCGATGCCGTCGGCGCGAGCGGTCGCGACGAGATCCGTCGCGTCCTGCTGCAGACCATCCCCGACGACCGCGTGGTCGGCTTCCTGATGACGAACCTCGTGCGTCACGGCGAGCAGTACGACTGGCGCATCAACCTGGCGGCGCTCGCCGCGGCGATGCACGAGATCGGCTCGTGGCCCGACACGATGAAGACGCTGCGCTACGACGGCCCGGTCACGATCATCGACGGCGAGCGTTCCGACTACATCTCGGTCGACGACCACGGGCTCTTCCGGTCGCTGTTCCCGCGCGCGCGCTTCGTGACAGTCGCGGACGCCGGTCACTGGCTGCACGCCGATCAGCCGGAAGCGTTCGTCGCCGCGGTTCGGGAAGCGCTGGAGCCCTGAACCAGGTTTCGTCCTTGCGGGAGTCGGCGCTAGACTCCCCGCGAAGCAGACAACATCGAGGAGACATCATGGAACACGCAGGCACCGCCGCGAAGAAGCCGCTGTACCGATCCCTGTACTTCCAGGTCATCTGCGCCATCGTCATCGGCGTGCTGCTCGGCTACTTCTATCCGTCGACCGGCGAGTCGATGAAGCCGCTCGGCGATGCCTTCATCAAGCTGATCAAGATGATCATCGCGCCGATCATCTTCTGCACCGTCGTCCTCGGCATCGCCGGCATGGAAGACATGAAGAAGGTCGGCAAGACCGGGGGCTATGCCCTGCTGTATTTCGAGGTCGTGAGCTCGGTCGCGCTCCTGATCGGACTCGTGATCATCAACTTCGTGAAGCCCGGCGCGGGGATGAACATCGACCCGGCCACGCTCGACACGAAGGCGCTCGCCAGCTACACGAAGCCCAACGCGCTCGGCAGCACGACGGACTTCATCATGCACGTGATCCCCGACACCATCATCGACGCGTTCGCGAAGGGCGAGATCCTCCAGGTGCTGCTGATCGCGGTGCTGTTCGGCTTCGCGCTGCACAAGTTCGGCGGCCGCGGCACGCTCGTCTTCGACATGATCGAGAAGGTGTCGCACGTGCTGTTCGCGATCGTCGGCTACATCATGCGGGTCGCGCCGATCGGTGCGTTCGGCGCGATGGCCTTCACGATCGGCAAGTACGGCATCGCGTCGCTGCTGCAGCTGGGCGCGCTGATGGCCACCTTCTACACGACCTGCCTGATCTTCGTCATCGTGGTGCTGGGCTCGATCGCCGCCTACCACGGCTTCTCGATCTTCAAGTTCATCCGCTACATCAAGGAGGAGCTGCTGATCGTGCTCGGCACGTCGTCGTCCGAGTCGGTGCTGCCGCGCATCATGGTCAAGCTCGAAAACCTCGGCGTCAAGAAGTCGACGGTCGGTCTCGTGATCCCCACCGGCTACTCGTTCAACCTCGACGGCACGTCGATCTACCTGACGATGGCGGCCGTCTTCGTCGCGCAGGCGACCAACACGCCGATGACGTTCACGCAGGAGATCACGCTGCTCGGCGTGCTGCTGCTGACGTCGAAGGGCGCGGCGGGCGTCACCGGCAGCGGCTTCATCGTGCTGGCCGCGACGCTGTCGGCAGTGGGTCACGTGCCGGTGGCGGGCCTCGCGCTGATCCTCGGCATCGATCGCTTCATGTCGGAAGCGCGGGCGTTGACGAACTTGGTCGGCAACGGCGTCGCGACGGTCGTCGTCGGCACGTGGTGCGGCGAGGTCGACAAGGAACGGATGCAACGCGTGTTGAACCGCGAGACCGGGACCGAAGCGGACGAACCGGAAGCGGTGCTCGACCGGACGACCGGACACGTCGCCGCCTGATCGGTGGCCGACATCGCCGCCGGGGTCGATGCGCGCACCCGCGCAGAACGCTTCGACGAGGACTCGGGCGAGGGGCTGCATCGCATCGTCATCGTCGGCGGCGGCGCAGGCGGCCTCGAACTGGCGACCAGCCTCGGCGACACGCTCGGCAAGCGCCGCCGCGCGCACGTCACGCTGATCGAGAAGGAGCGCACGCACTTCTGGAAGCCGCACCTGCACGAGATCGCGGCGGGCAGCATGTCGATGGGGCTGTACCAGACGGACTACCTCGCGCAGGCCCACTGGCATCACTTCCGCTTTCGCATCGGCGAGGCCACCGACATCGACCGCGTGGCGCGCGTCGTGCACGTGGCGCCGTTCGTCGACGAGGGACGCGAAGAGGTCGCCGGCCAGCGCTCCTTCCCGTACGACACGCTGATCGTGTCGATCGGCAGCCTGACGAACGACTTCGGAACGCCGGGCGTCGCCGAATATGCGATCCCCCTCGAGGATGCGATCCAGGCGCAGCGCTTCCACCGGCGCCTGATCAACGCGTGCATCCGTGCGAACGCGCAGGAGGTGCCGCTGCGCAACGACCAGCTGCAGGTCGCGATCATCGGCGCCGGCGCGACCGGCGTGGAGCTGGCGGCCGAACTGCCGAACACGACGCGCACGCTGATCTCGTACGGGCTCGACCGACTCGACGCGATGCGCGACATCCGCATCATCGTGATCGAGGCCGCCGACCGCATCCTGCCGGCGCTGCCCGAGAAACTGTCGACTTCGGCTGCGAAGATGCTGTCCGACCTCGGCATCCACGTGCGGACCTCGTCGCGGGTCGACGAGATCGTGCCGGGCGGCGTGAAACTGGCCGGCGGCGAGATCATTCCGGCCGAGCTGATCGTGTGGGCGGCCGGCGTCAAGGCATCGGACGTGCTGCGACGCTTCGGCGACCTCGAGGTCAACAAGATCAACCAGCTCGTCGTCGCACCGACGCTGCAGACCACGCGCGACGAAAACATCTTCGCGTTCGGCGACTGCGCGGCGTGCCCGTGGCTCGGTCACGACGGCAAGCTCGTGCCGCCGCGCGCGCAGGCCGCGCATCAGCAGGCGTCGTTTCTCGTCGGCCAGATCAGGCGCCGCCTCGCGGGTCAGCCGCTGCGCGAATGGCGTTACCGCGACTTCGGCTCGCTCGTTTCACTCGGCGAGAGCCGCACCGTCGGCAACCTGATGGGCGGTGGCAGAGGCGGCAATCTGTGGGTCGACGGCTGGATCGCCCGCATGATGTACCAGTGGCTCTACAAGATGCACGAACTCGCGCTGCACGGCTACTGGAAGGTCGCGCTCGACACGCTCGCGCGCCTGATCACGCGGCGGACCGAGCCGCGGATCAAGCTGCACTGAGCGTCGTTCAGCTCGACGACAGCACGAACGTGTTGCCGTCCGGGTCGCGGAACTTCGCGAACGTGCCCCACGGTTGCTTCGTCGGCAGCTCGACGAACTCCACGCCGCGCGCGGTCAACTGACGCCACGTCGCCTCCACGTTGTCGCACGCCATCGAGCCGTTGAAGAACGTGCCGATGCGGTCCTCGTGCCCGTCCGGCGTGAACAGCACGATGCGGGTCTGCGAGTTGGCGATGCGCAACTCGATCCAGCGCTTGCCCGGCCCCATCGGCTGGTCGGTCGCGATCTCGAAGCCGAGCTTCTCCGTGTAGAACGCGAGCGCGCGGTCCTGGTCGCCGACCGGAATGCCGGCGAACTTGAGGTGAGTGATCATCGGGGCTCCGAAGAAAGTGAGTGCACGGTAGGGATCCGGATGCTAGGCCGACGAGGCGTGCGCCCATGGCAACGATTGCTATAGCATTCGTCACCATGCAGAAGATCTCCTTCGACGCCTACGTCCTCGACGTCCTGATGCCCGACCTGATCGGGCACGATCGCAAGCCGGCGGCATTCGTCGTCTACCTCTTCCTGCTGCGCACGTCCACGCGGGCGCGCAACGGCGCGGTGGCGGCGAGCCTGCAGACGATCGCGACGAAGACCGGCCTGTCGAAGTCGTCGGTCCAGGCGGCGCTGCGGCATCTGCGGCAGCGCGGCCTGCTCGATGCGGACGTCGTCGCGACCGTCAACGAACCGGTGCGACGGCC
>CAXTPX010000042.1:0-10466 GCA_964246005.1 uncultured Burkholderiaceae bacterium
CCCAGTGGCGCCGGTTGCTCATGTTGATCGCGAACTCCTTCGTGTCGTCGGGGATTTGCACGCCGTCGTCGGTCAGGATCCACGAGTGGGTCTCGCGGTCGAGCGTGAACACCGCGACGCCGTGGCCGACCGTCAGCACGAGCTGCGTCTGCGGGCCGTAGACCGCGTAGCCCGCGGCGACCTGTCGGCTGCCCGCCTGGAGGAAGGTGTCCTCGCTCGCTTCGTCGGCTTGGTTGCACCGGAGCACCGAGAAGATGGTTCCGATCGACACGTTGACGTCGATGTTCGACGAGCCGTCGAGGGGGTCAAACAACAGCAGGTACTCGCCGCGCGGGTAGTGCTCGGGGATCGGGAAGACGGTCGCCATTTCCTCGGACGCCATCGCGGCCAGATGGCCGCCCCATTCGTTGGCTTCGAGCAGGATCTCGTTCGCGATGACGTCGAGCTTCTTCTGCGCTTCGCCCTGGATGTTGCCGGTCCCGGCCTCGCCGAGCACCCCGCCGAGCGCGCCCTTGCCGACCTCGTGCGCGATCTGCTTGCAAGCGCGCGCCACGACCTCGATCAGCAGACGCAGGGACGGCGGGATCGGGCTCGCGATCCTGCCGTCTCGCGGGTCGGCACGCTCGTGTTCGATCAGGTAGCGCGTGAGGGAGATGCGGCCGCGGGCGGCGAGCGTGTCGGGCATGAATCCTTCTTTTCGATGAATGGTGCGATGGAGCGATTGGGCGAATCGAGCGCGATCGGGGAGCGATCTACATCGACAGCGCCTTGTCGACGATCTCGCGCACGTCGACCGACAGCTTCTTCGCGGCCTGCACGGTCTCGAGCGCCCGGCGGGCCGAACCCTGCAGCACCGGGCCGAACTTGCGCCAGCGTTCGAGAGACCGGGCGAGCCGCCCCGCGACCGACGGATTGATCGCATCCAGCAGCAGGATCTGCTCGGCCCAGAACGCGTGGCCCTGTCCATCGACGCGGTGGAAGGCTGCCGGGTTGCCGTTGAAGAAGCCGCCGAGGAGCGCACTGACCTTGTTCGGGTTGATCGGCGAGTACGCGGGATGCCGCATCAGCGCCCTGACCTCGTCGAGCACGCGCTCGTCCGATCCGAACGCCGTGGCCTGGACGCGCAGCCACTTGTCGACGACCAGGGCGTCGCTCTTGAAGCGTCGGTAGAAGCCCGCGATGCCGCGTGCCCGACGAACGGTGTTGCGCTCGTCCTGCTGCGGCGCATTCACGATCGCCGTGAATGCGGCGAGCAGGTCGGTCATGTTCGCGGCGGTCGACCATTGCTGGTTGAGCACGTCCTGCGCCCTGCGGTCGGTGACGCGCGCGAGATAACCGAGCGCCGCGTTCTTCAGCGCGCGGGGCGCCGTCTGGCCCCAGGCAGGCGAGTAGGGCGCGGGAGTCAGGTGGGCGCGGTAGACCTCGTGCCAGTCGTCGACGAGAGTCGTGGCGAGCGCATCCATCAGGAAGATCCGGGCCAGTCGGCCCGCCGCCGGATCGTAGACCGGCAGATGCTCGCCGATCACGCTCTCCGACGGCAGCGTGATCGCCGCGTGCTTCAGCCCCGCATCGAGGTGCGGGTCGTGCAGCGTCCTGCGGAACACCTCGACCAGCGCTTCGCCGGCGACCAGCGGTCGGCCGGCCTGCTGGTCGTTCGTCAGGCGCACCAGCTCGCGGGTCGCGAGCCGCTGGCCTGCCTCCCAGCGATTGAAGGGGTCGGCGTCGTGGGCGGCCAGCAACGCGAGTTCGTCGTCGGCGTACGCGTAGTCGACGATCACCGGCGCCGAGAAGTCGCGGAGCAGCGACGGCACGGGCGCCGACGGAACCTCGACGAACACGAAGTGCTGTTCGTCGTCGACCAGGTCGAGGACACGCGTCGTCGACGGCTCGGCCGGCGCCGCCTCGTTCTCGAGCAGCATCGGGACGGCGCGACCGTCCCGGTCGACGAGACCGATGGCGAACGGGATGTGGAACGGCTGCTTGTCGATGCCGTTGATCTTCTCGACCCCGACGCGGGGGCAGATCTGCCGCAACGTCAGCACGTAGCGTCGCGCCTCGGCATCGTAGGCGTCGCTCACCGAGACCCGCGGCGTGCCGGCCTGGCTGTACCAGCGCCGAAAGCGTTCGAGGTCGTCGCCCGGATGCTGCGCGGTGTAGACCGACTCCATCGCGGAGACGAAGTCGTCGCACGACACCGCGGCGCCGTCGTGGCGACGGAAGTATTCGTCGAGCCCGGCGCGGAGGCCGTCGCGACCGAGCAGCGTCTGCTGCATGCGGACCACCTCGGAGCCCTTCTGGTAGATCGTCGCGGTATAGAAGTTGCCGATCTCCTGATAGCTCTCGGGCCGGATCGGATGCGCCATCGGGCCGGCGTCCTCGGGCAACTGCGAAGCCCGCAGGTTGCGGACGTTCTCGATCCGCAGCGTCGCGCGCACCCCGGCAGCGTCCGTGTCCGCACCCGAGCCGAGCTGTGCGACGGCCATGTCGGCCGAGAACTCCTGGTCTCGGAACACCGTCAGGCCTTCCTTCAACGTCAGCTGGAACCAGTCGCGACACGTGACCCGGTTGCCGGTCCAGTTGTGGAAGTATTCGTGCCCGACGACCGCCTCGACGTTCGCGAAATCGGTATCGGTCTCGGTGCGAGGATCGGCCAGCACGTATTTCGTGTTGAAGATGTTGAGGCCCTTGTTCTCCATCGCGCCCATGTTGAAGTCGCCGACCGCGACGATCATGAAGCGGTCGAGGTCGAGCTCGAGCCCGAAGCGGGCCTCGTCCCAGCGCAGCGAGCGCTCGAGCGAATCGAGCGCGTACTGCGCCTTCGGCAGGTCGCGCCTCTCGGTGTAGACCTGCAGCAGCACCGGTCGTCCGCTGCCGGTCCTGACGCGCCGCTCGATGAACGCCAGGTTGCCCGCGACGAGCGCGAACAGGTAGCTCGGCTTCGGAAACGGGTCCTCCCACTTCGCGAAATGCCGCCCGTCGGGCAACTCGCTCGACTCGACGAGGTTGCCGTTCGAGAGCAGCACCGGATACTGTTTGCGATCGGCGCGCAGCATCACCGTGTAGCGCGCCATCACGTCGGGACGATCGGGGAAGAACGTGATCTTGCGGAAACCCTCGGCCTCGCATTGGGTGAAGAAGTTGCCATTGGAGACGTACAGTCCCATCAGCGACGTGTTCGACGCGGGCGAGATCCGCACGGCGATGTCGAGCAGGCACTGGTCGGGCAAGCCGTCGATCGTCAGCGTCTGGCGTTCGCCTTGCGAGGTCAGCCGGCGACGTGCGGGTGGCAGGGCGACCCCGTCCTGCTCCACCTGCAGCAGCGTCAGACCCTCGCCGTCGAGGAGCAGCGGCCCCGGACCGTCGCGACGCAGGTGCAGCCGGGCGGCGACCACGGTCGCCTGCGGATCCAGGTCGAAACCCAGCTCGATCCGTTCGACCTGGAAAGTCGGCGGGCGGTAGTCCTTGCGGTGGATGGTCGTATGCGTTTCGGGCTTCATGCGAGGTGGGATGGAGGACAGGTGGCGTCTCGAATCAGGGTAGACCCGCTCGACCCGACGCGAAGCGTTGCATTTTACGTTGGGTACGAAGCCGAGGCGCACGCGGGGGAAACAAGCAGCGGCTTGTGCGGTCGAAGCGTGCCCCGAGATGCGGGCGACGACCGAACCGGAGAGACCGCAATGATCGAGACGACGATGCACCACCGAACGACGAAACGCCGGCGCGGCGCCCGGCGAGCCGCGTTCCTGGGCGGCACCATCCTGACGACCGCGTTGTTCGCGGGCTGTGCGATCGGACCGCGGATCGTGCAGACCGAGGTCACGGCGTTCAACCAGTGGTCGACGTTGCCCGGCCGCAGCTACGTCTTCTCACGCACGCTCGAGTTCGAAAACAGCCTGGAGCTGACGGCCTACGAGGGCATCGTGCGCGACGAGCTCACGGCGCAGGGTTTCACGCTCGCGACCGACGCCGCCAGGGCCGACCTGGTCGTCACCCTGCGGCCGTCGATCAGCGCCACGCGGGTGCGGACGCGGGACGGTGGATTCGGCCCGTTCTACGGCGGCTTCGGCGGGTACGGCGCGTTCTACGGTCGCTACGGGTACGGCGGCTTCGGGGGTTACGGTCCGTTCTACGGGGGCCCGTTCTACGGCGGCGGCTTCTTCAACGACTTCGACCGGGTCGACGTGGACGTCTACCGGCATCGCTTCGAACTCGACATCGAGTCGAAGGGGGTCGCCGGCAAACGCTTCTACGAGGGTCGCGTCGAGACCAGCGATTCGAACGGCGCGAACGCGCCGGTGGTTCCTTCGCTGATTCGCGCGCTCTTCACCGACTTTCCCGGCAACAACGGGCAGACGCGACAGGTCGACGTCCCGGTCGAGCGGCGTTGATCGCGGCTCTCGACGCGGGCCGGCAAGCGACGTGACGAACGTCGTGCGTCGACTGGACGTTTCGCAGGCCGCGGACCTCGAGGCGCTGCGGCCGTCGCTGTTGCGTATCGCGCGCCTGCACCCGCGCAACGACGCCTGGGCGGAAGACGCCGTATCGGAGACGCTCGTCGCGGCGCTGGAGAACGCGGGCTTCGAGGCGCGTTCGAAACTGAAGACCTGGGTCGTCGGCATCCTCAAGCACAAGATCATCGACACGTTCCGCGCACGCAGGCGCGAAGAGCCGCTCGACGACAGCGACGAGGACGGCGGCTTCGAAGGCGCGCTCTTCAAGGCGGACGGACACTTCATCGACTTCCCGCACGAATGGGAGACGCCGGAGACGCAGCTCAATCGCCATCAGTTCTTCGAGATCCTCGAGGTCTGCGTGCAACAGCTTCCGGTCGCGCAAGGCCGCATCTTCCTGATGCGCGAGTGGCTCGATCTGTCGACCGACGAGATCTGTACCGCGCTCGCGATCACGCCGACCAATGCCGGTGTGCTGCTGCATCGCGCACGGCTGCGGCTGCGCGAGTGCCTGCAGCTCCGGTGGTTCGGGAACGCATCGTCATGAGGTATTCGCCATTCCTTTCCTGTCGCGAGGCCGCACGCCTGATCACCGCCCGCCTCGATCGCGAGCTGACGCCGTTCGAACGGGTGGGCCTCGAGCTGCATCTGAAGATCTGCGACGCATGCCCGATCGTGGTCCGGCAGCTGGCCACGTTGCGACAGGCGATGGTGCAGTGGCGCGAGTCGGCGGAGCGCTGAAGGCCGGCGCTCGCCTGGGTCACAATGCGAGCGAATCCATCGAACACGAGAACCGCATGAGCACGTCGAGCACAGTCTCCGGCGACCTGACCGCAAGACCGCAGGGTGAAGGCTCGATCTTCCCGCTGTGGCTGCGCATCTCGCACTGGCTGAACGCGATCGGCGTGATCGTGATGGTGATGAGCGGCTGGCGCATCTTCAACGCATCGCCGTTGTTCGGGCTGAGCTTCCCGTCCTGGCTGACGCTGGGCGGCTGGCTGGGCGGCGCGTTGCAGTGGCACTTCGCCGCGATGTGGATCATCTTCGTGAACGGTCTCTTCTACCTGATCGCGAACGTGGCGACCGGGCGCCTCCTCGCCCGGTTCTTCCCGATCTCGCCCGCGGCCTTCATCGCGGATCTCGTCGCTGCGACGCGCGGCACGCTGTCGCACGACGACCCGCGCCGCTACAACGCGGTGCAGCGAGCCGCGTACGTCTTCGTGATGCTCGACCTCGTCCTGCTGGTGGCGACGGGACTCGTGCTGTGGAAGAGCGTGCAGTTCCCCACGCTGCGCGATCTCCTCGGCGGCTACGAAACGAGTCGTCGCATCCACTTCTTCGCGATGACCGGCATCGTCGCCTTCATCGGCGTGCATGTCGTGATGTCGCTGCGCGTGCCGCGCACGCTCGTTGCGATGACCCGCGGACATTGACATGAACAGACCTGCAAGACACCCGATGGCCGACGGTGACCGAGTCGTGCAGGAAGTAATGAAGCGCGTCGATGCGCCGACGCGTCGCCTCTTCCTGCAGCGTGGCCTGACGCTCGGCGGGCTCTCGCTGCTGACCGGCTGCGCACTCGACGACAGCGAAGCGGTCGGCAAGATGCTGACGAAGATCTCATTCTTCAACGATCGGGTGCAGGGGGCGCTCTTCAGCGGCAGCACCCTCGCCCCGACCTATCCCGAATCGATGATCACGCGACCGTTCCCGTTCAATGCCTATTACGGCATCGACGAGGTCCGGCACGTCGACCCGACGACCTATCGGCTCGAGGTCACAGGGCTGGTCGCGAACCGGAAGGCGTGGACGCTCGACGAGCTGAACGCGCTGCCGCAGAGCGAGCAGATCACGCGTCACATCTGCGTCGAGGGCTGGAGCGCGATCGGCCGGTGGGGTGGCGTGCGTTTCTCCGACTTCCTCGATCGCGTCGGCGCGGACCGCACAGCGCGGTATGTCGGGTTCAAGTGTGCCGACGACTACTACACGAGCATCGACATGCCGACGGCGTTGCACCCGCAGACGCTGCTGACCCTCACCTGGGACGGCAAGACCCTGCCGGCCGAGTACGGGTTCCCGATGAAGCTGCGGATGCCGACCAAGCTCGGCTACAAGAACCCGAAGCACATCCAGGCGCTCTTCGTAACCAACGAGTACCCGGGCGGTTACTGGGAAGACCAGGGCTACAACTGGTTCGGCGGAAGTTGACGAAGCCGCGCGCGGCTTCGTCGTCCCCGCGAAAGCGGGGATCCAGCGTCGTTATGGTTAACATCCGTCATGTTCACCACCGAAAAGCAGATCCGCTTCCACCACTGCGACCCGGCCGGCATCGTCTTCTATCCGCAGTACTTCTACCTGCTGTCCGAGGCGATGGAAGACTTCATGGCGGCGGCCGGCAAGCCGCAGCACGGGCAGATCAACGTGCTGCGCCGCGGCTGGCCGATCATCAAGCTCGAGGTCGACTTCGTTCGCATGAGTCGCTACGGCGATATCGTTGACATCGAGGTGACGGTCACGCGGATCGGGGGCGCCAGCCTGGGCCTCGACTACCGGATCCACGGTCCGGACGGCGATCGCCTGAAGGCCTCGACGACGGTGGTCCACGTCGACCTCGACACCGACCGGGCGATCCCGATTCCCGACGACGTCCGGGCGGCGTTCGAGCCATACCGTCGCTGAGCGCAAGCGGCTAGAATGGCACGATCGTTCTAATTTCTGTTCCGGCGCCTCTCGGCGGGCGAGCCCGATGAAAGTCTTCGATCTGATTTGTGGTGGCGGCCATCGTTTCGAGGGATGGTTCGGCTCGGCCGAGCAATATGCGGAGCAGGCCTCGGCGGGCAGTATCCATTGCCCGCTCTGTAGCTCGAGCGACATCCGTCGCGAGCCCTCGGCACCGCGGATCGGCACCGGCGGCTCGGCTCACGGGGCGTCGTCGCCCGGCACCGCCGGGCCGTCGCAGAAGCCGGACGATGCGGCGGTGCTCGGACATCTGCGGCGGCTCGTCGCGAAAACCGAGAACGTCGGTCCGCGCTTCGCCGAGGAGGCGCGCCGCATCCATTACGAGGAGGTGCCCGCCCGCCCGATCCGCGGAACGGCCACCGAGCGCGAGCGGCGTGACCTGCAGGACGAGGGCATCGAGACGCTGACGATCGCGATACCCGCCGCGCTGACCGAGACCATTCAATAATTCGCGAGGTCGTGGCGCGAGCGTCACGACCCGCGGCTTCGAGGGAGATCCATGGACCTGACCTATTCAGCGGCCGACGAGGCCTTCCGGACCGAAGCGCGTGAATGGCTGCAGGCCAACCTCGACGACGACCTGCGCTTCAAGGTCCTCAATCATCGACGGCTGCTGAAGGACGACATCAGCCGCTGGCACAGGAAGCTCGCGACGAAGGGCTGGTCGACGGTCGCCTGGCCGGTCGAGTACGGCGGCACCGGCTGGAACGCCACGCAACGCCACATCTGGGAAGAGGAGTGCGCTTCGGCCGGCACGCCGATGGTCCTGCCGTTCGGTGTCGCGATGGTCGCGCCGGTGATCATGAAGTTCGGCAACGACGTCCAGAAGCGGCATTACCTGCCGCGCATCGCCGACGGCACCGACTGGTGGTGCCAGGGCTATTCGGAGCCGGGCTCGGGTTCGGACCTGGCGTCGCTGAAGACGCGCGCCGAGCGGGTGGCGGGCGAGGACGGCGATCACTACGTCGTCAACGGCCAGAAGACCTGGACCACGCTCGGCCAGCACGCCGACATGATGTTCTGCCTCGTTCGTACCGAACAGACCGAGCGGCGACAGGAAGGGATCTCGTTCCTGTTGATGGACATGCGCACGCCGGGCATCACCGTGCGGCCGATCATCACGCTCGACGAGGACCACGAGGTCAACGAGGTCTTCTTCGACAACGTCGAGGTGCCGGTCGCGAACCTCGTCGGCGAGGAGGGCAAGGGCTGGACCTACGCCAAGTACCTGCTCGGGCACGAACGCACCGGCATCGCCGCGGTCGGCCGCTCGAAGCGCGAGCTCGGCTTCCTGAAGCGCATCGCGAGCGACCAGACCAAGAACGGCAAGCCGCTCGTCGACGATCCGTTGTTCGCGGCGAAGATCGCGCACATCGAGATCGAGCTGATGGCGCTCGAGATGACGGTGCTGCGGGTCGTGTCCCAGGAAGGCGCGAAGAAAGGTCCGGGGCCCGAGGCATCGATGCTGAAGATCAAGGGCACCGAGATCCAGCAGGGCCTGAGCGAGCTGATGCTCGAGGCGGTCGGCCCGCTCGCGATGCCGTTCGACCGGCATTACCTCGAGAGCACCGACGACGAGTCCGGGGATGCGCTGGTGGACATGGACGCCGCGCCGCTCGCGCCGCATTACTTCAACTATCGCAAGACGTCGATCTACGGCGGCTCGAACGAGATCCAGAAGAACATCATCTCGCAGATGATCCTCGGCCTGTGACGCCGAGCGTTCGGGCTCCCATCCGCAGGAAATCCTCATGAACTTCGACTTCACTTCAGAGCAGACCCAGCTCGCCGACACCGTCCGCCGACTGGTCGAGAAAGACTACGGCTTCGACGTCCGCAACCGGATCATCCGGTCGGACAGCGGCACGAGCGACGAGATCTGGGCCAAGCTCGTCGACCTGGGCCTGACCGCATTGCCGATCCCCGAAGCGCAGGGCGGCTTCGACGGGACGGCCGTCGACCTGTTGCTGGTGATGCAGGAACTCGGTCGTGGTCTCGTCGCCGAGCCGTACTTCGCGACGATCTTCGCAGCGCAGTTCCTGAAGCATTCCGACCGTTCCGATCAAACGTCCTTGCTCGAAGAGGTCGCGGGCGGCTCGCTGAAGCTGGCCGCCGCCCTCGGCGAGCACGACTCGCGTCACGACCTGACCAGCGTCTCGATGAAAGCCGAAGCGACAGGCAACGGCTACACGCTGTCGGGTCGCAAGAGCGTCGTCCTCTTCGGGGCGCAGGCAGACCGGCTGATCGTTTCCGCGCGGCTGTCCGCCGGCGACGAGGGGCTCGCGCTGTTCGTCGTCGATGCGCGCGCCGACGGCGTCGTGCGGAAGGACCTGCGGACGCTCGACGGCCAGCGCGTCGCCGAGATCTTCTTCGAGCGCGTGGCCGTCGGGGCTGGCGACCTGCTCGCGAAAGGGGAAGCGGCGCACGAGTCGCTCGACGCGGTCAGCGACTACGGGGTCGCGCTGCTGTGCGCCGAAGCCATCGGCGTGATGGAGGCGATGAACGCCGCGACGCTCGACTACGCGAAGACACGCAAGCAGTTCGGCCAGCCGATCGCGCGCTTCCAGGTCCTGCAGCACCGCATGGTCGACATGTTCATCCATCTCGAACAGGCGCGGTCGATGGCCTACCTCGCGGCGGTCAAGCTCGACGCGACCGATGTGCGCGAGCGGCGTCGCACCGTGTCCGCCGCGAAGGTCCGCATCGGACAGGCGGCCCGCTACATCGGTCAGCAGGCCGTGCAGATCCATGGCGGGATGGGCGTGACGAACGAGTTGCCCGCGGCGCACCTGTTCAAGCGGCTGACGATGATCGACCTCACGCTCGGCGATACCGACCATCATCTGCAGCGCTTCATCGCGTCGTCCAATGCGGGCGCGGCCGACGAGGCCGTGGTCGAACCGGCGTGGCCGTCGGGCGAGCCGCTGCAGCAGGCCGCCTGATGGCCGGTCAGGCCTCGCCGCGCTTCGCGTTCGAGGATTTCCAGGTCGGCAGCGTGATCGCCTGCGGCCCGCGCACGGTCACGGCCGACGAGATCGTCGCGTTCGCGACGCAGTTCGATCCGCAATCGTTCCACATCGACGAAGAGGCTGCCCGCAAGTCGATCTACGGCGGCCTGATCGCGAGTGGCTGGCATACCGCGTCGATGGTGATGCGGATGGGCTGCGACCAGTATCTGCTCGACTCGACCAGCGTCGGGTCTCCAGGCATCGACGAACTGCGCTGGCTGAAGCCGACGCGCGCCGGCGACACGATCCGCGCCGACCTGGTAACGCT
>CAXTPX010000043.1:0-10440 GCA_964246005.1 uncultured Burkholderiaceae bacterium
GTTCGTGACGGCCATCGACAACGGTAGCGACAGGCAGATGGTCGTGCCCTTGCCCTGCACGCTGGTCAGTTCGACGGCGCCGTTGATGCGCTCGACCGCGTTGCGGACGACGTCCATGCCGACGCCGCGGCCCGACAGGTCGGAAATCGCATCGGCGGTCGAGAAGCCCGGCAGGAAGACGAGCTGGACGGCATCGTCGTCCGAGAGGGTCTCGGCCCGATCGGCGGGGATCAGACCGCGTTCGACGGCCTTGGCGCGCACGCGCTCCGCATTGACCCCGGCGCCGTCGTCGGAAATCTCGATGATCACGCGATCGCTTTCCTGGCGGGCCGCGATGCGGATCGTGCCGGTCGCGGGCTTGCCTGCCGCCAGGCGGATCGCCGGTACCTCGATCCCGTGATCGAGGCTGTTGCGGAGGATGTGGATCAGCGGGTCGGCCAGCGGCTCGATGACGTTCTTGTCGGCTTCGGTCTCCTCGCCCTCGAAGACGAGCTCGACGTCCTTGCCGAGCTTCTTCGAGAGATCGCGGACCAGACGTCCGAAGCGCTGGAAGACGACGCCGACCGGCAGCATGCGGACCTGCATGATCGCGTGCTGCAGGTCTTCGGCGATGCGGTTCACGATGGCGTACTGCGCCTTGATCTCGCGCGCCAGTTCGCGCTGCTGGAACACCTCCTCCGCACGTTGCGCGAGATACGGGAGGCTGTTCTTCGCGACCACCATCTCGCCGACCAGATCCATCAGGCGATCGATCTTCTCCTGCGCGACCTTGAGCACCTTCTGCGGCGGCGCGTTACTGTCGTCCGACCGGACCGCCGGACTCGCGACAGGGTGCGGCGGGCTGCGAACCTCGCCGTCCCTGGCGGGTGCCCCGGACACGCGGGTCTCGTCGCGGACGGTCGCCTGCGGCTGTGCCCACGCCAGCAGGGCCGCCGCGCTGCAGGCATCGGGCAGGGCGTCGAGCTCCGCGACCAGCGTCGTCGCGGGTGCGTCGCCGCGGCAGGCCAGCAGCCCGGCCAGCGTGCGCCTCGCCGCCACCACGGCGCCACCGGTCACGCCGGCCCGCGCCAGCAGGGCGACCTGGTCGTCCCACAGCTGTGCGGCTCGTCGCGTCAATGCGGCGTCGCCGCCGCGAGGGGCGACGCCCGTCGCTGCGACCGGAGGCTGCTGGAACACCTCCACCTGTTCGACGACGCAGGCGTAGTGCGCATCGAGCTCCGCCCGCGACGCCGTGCTGACGACGGCGATGTCGAGGTTGCATTGATAGCAGTCCCAGGCTTCCCGTGCGTCGCCTTCGGGCCACGCGTCACGACCGTCGATGCGCATCGCCCGCAGTCCGGGCGTGGTGACGGCGAGCCGCCACGGGTCTTCCCCCTTGAAGAAGCAGTCCTGATCGGGGACGTAGCGCAAGGCCAGCGCTCCGTCGCAAACGGCGGCGGCCTCGTCGGCGAAGCGGCCGAGCCATTCGGGGGGCGCCCCGCCTGCGAGCGGCGCAAGGTTCGCTGCAACCGGCGCGGGCGGTGCGACGGACGACGCGCCGAGCAGCGCGCGCAATGCGGCGGCGTGGGCGATCGAGTCGGTTTCCGAGCCGGCATCGATGCTTCCCGAGCGTTCGATCTGGTCGATCAGGGTCGCGCTGTAGTCCATCGCGTCGAGCAGCGCGTCGGCCAGTTCGGGGCTGTAGTCCATCGTGCCGGTGCGCACGCGGTCGAGCAGGTCCTCGCCGGCGTGGACCACCCGCTCGAGCGACTTGAACTCGAACAGCCCGCAGTTGCCCTTGAGCGTATGCACCGAGCGGAACAGGTCGTTGAGGATCTCGGCGTTGCGCGGATCGCGTTCGACGTCGAGCAGGCGGGTGCCGATCGATTCGAGGCATTCGCGGGCCTCGATGACGAACTGGGCCAGAAGCTCCGAGGGGGTCATGACGGGATTCCTTCGGCCGCCTTCTGCGCCGCGTTGCGGTCGCCGAGCAGCAGCGCGACCGTGAGCACGAATTCGAACGGACGGGCGGGCTTGACCAGGTAGCAGTTCGCGCCCGCATCGAACGCGCGGCTCGTGTCCTGGGTACGGGCCTCGGTCGAAACCATCAGGACCGGCACCTGGTGACCGTCGTCGAGGCGACGCAGTTCACGAACGAAGCTGTAGCCGTCCATCCGCGGCATGTTGACGTCGACGACGAACAGGTCGAACCCGTCGTCGGCCTGCGCGTGCACGCGTTCCAGGGCTTCCAGTCCGTTCAACGCTTCGTCCGTACGCCAGCCGGCATCGCCGAGGAGCTTGCGGTGGTACATGCGCACGGTCGCGGCGTCGTCGACAACGAGAATTCGGCTCACGGTCTTCCCCCGAGCGGTTTTTGGTGGACCATGGCATCCGGAAAGCGGCGCACGGTGAACAGGGACGACATGCGGCTCATCGATTCGGAATGCCCGAGGCAGATGAAGCCGCCGGGGGTGAGCGCGTCGAACATCGCCTCGGCGGCGACCCGCCGAGACACGTCGTCGAAGTAGATCAGCAGGTTGCGACAGAAGATCACGTCGATGTCCCGGAAGCGCCGCGTGTCGGTCGGCTCGGACAGGTTGACGCGGCTGAACTCGACCGCGTCGACCAGGTCCCGCGAGATGCGCCAGTCGACGCCTTGCTGCTTGAAGTACTTGGCCAGATAGGCCGGCGGCAGGTGCGCCACCGAACGCGGCGAGTAGACGCCGACCTGCGCGGACTTCAGGACGGCGGTATCGATGTCGGACGAGAGGATCTCGACGTCGTACTGGTCGATCCCCGCCCAGCGTTCCAGCAGGTAGATCGCGATCGAGTAGGGCTCCTCTCCGGTCGAGGACGGGATCGACCAGATCCGGATGCGCGACCCGGGCGCCTTGCGCTTCGCGACCTCGTCGAGCATGTCCTTGACGAGGCATTCGAACTGATAGGCCTCACGAAAGAAGTAGGTCTCGTTGACCGTCATGATGTTCACGAGATGCTGCAACTCGGCCCCGTCGGTTTCGAAGCGCAACGCGACGAAATAGGCCCGGAAGCTGTCGGCACCGGTGGCTTCGATGCGCTCGACGATCCGCTTGTCGACGAAATACCGCTTCGAATCGTCGAAGTGGATGCCGGTCTTGCGATAGAAGAACTCGGCGAACTTCTGGAAGTCGGCGTCGGTGACGACCGGGCGAGCCAGGGTGGCCGCGGCTTTCATTCGGCGCCGATCCGTTCGATCGCGAGGTCGACCGCGAACCCGATGTAGGCGTCGTCCGGAAAACGCGACGCGGTGGCCCGCAGGACGGGCACGGATTCGACGGTCCCGACCTCGGTCAGCACCTCGAGCGCAGCGCCGACGACGTTCACCGCGGCATCCTCGAGCAGCACTTGCGTGAGCCACGTCGGAACGCGAGGGTGCTTCAGATCGCCGAGCAGATTGACGGTGAAGATGCGGACGTCGCTGTCGGCGTCGTGGAGGAGCGCTTCGATCCGGGGCGCGACGGCATCGGGCAGACCCGCCAGCACTTCGATCGCGCCGTTGCGCAGGCCGGCGTCCTCGGTCCGCAGCAGGCCGATCATCGTCTCGGCGACCTCGGGGCCGCCCATCGTCGACAGGCTCGTGAACATGGCGGAACGGACGCTGAGGTCGGCCTCTTCCTTCAGGCGCGCGCACAGTGCCGCGCTCGCCTCCGGATGCAACGCCAGGTCCCGTGCCGCCCAGCGCCGCGCCGTCGGGTCGTCGTCGCCGAGTTGCTCGACCAGGCCCGCCGTATCGCGCACGTAGGCGCGCTGTCCGACGGCACGCAGCGCCGTCGGTTCGTTGATCTTCTTCAGTGCCATGGGGACGTTTTCCGGATGGTGGGTGGCCGGACAGCGGCCGGTGAAGAGCGCGCCTTCATCTCAACCATCCCTTCAGTTGCGTGGCGATGCCGTTCGACGGCAGGACGATCGACGCGCCGCCGAGCGCGATCAGTTCGTGGGGCATGCCGAACACGACGGCGGTCTCCTCCGATTCCGCGATCGTCTTGCCGCCGGCCTTGTGGAGCCGCGTCATCGAGACGGCCCCGTCGTTGCCCATGCCGGTCAGCATCACGCCGACCAGTTGCCGCGGCGACAGGTGTTTCATCGCGCTGTCCACCAGGACCTCCACCGACGGATGCCACAGCACGGCCGCCGACTCGGGCCGGGGTGCGACGTACAGTTGCCCGGCGCGTTCGATGATGGTCCCGTCGGTACCGCCCCGGCCGATGTAGGCGTGTCCCACGGCGATCGGCATCGCGGTGGCAACTTCCACGACCTTCAGCGCGCAGAGATTGTCGAGGCGCCGCGCGAAGGTCTCGGTGAAATTGGCCGGCATGTGCTGGGCGATGACGAGGGGCCAGGGGAATTCGGCGGGCAGCTTCGGCAGGATGTCCTCGATCGTCCGGGGACCGCCGGTCGACACGCCGATGAGCACGACGCCGGGAACCTTGAAGGTCGCGCGCGACCCGGCTTCGGGAAGGGTCGCCTTCGGTGCTTCGCGTAACTTCGCCGAAGGGGGAGAAGCCGGTTTCGCCGCCGGGCGCTTCGAGAGCTGGGCGCGGGATGCCGACCGCACCTTGTCGAGCAGCATCAGCTTGATGTCGTCCACGTGCAGCGAGATCGTGCCGCCGGGCTTCGGGATGAAGTCGACCGCACCGAGCGCCAGCGCCTCGAAGGTCGCGAGTGCGCCGCGCTCGGTCAACGACGACACCATCACGACCGGCGTCGGGCGGGCGGCCATGATCAGCGACAGCGCCGTCAGTCCGTCCATCTCCGGCATGTTGATGTCGAGCGTCACCACGTCGGGTTGCCACGCGACCACCATCTCGACGGCTTCGGCACCGTTGCGGGCGCTCTTGACCTCGTAGCCCCCTTCGACCAGCACGCCGGTCAGCAGCTTTCGCATCAGCGCCGAGTCGTCCACCACCAGGACCTTCTTCATGGCCGTCGCCGCTGTCCGTGACCGTCAGGCCGCTTCGGCCAGCGGCACCGGCGGCGCACGGCTCGGCGACGAGCCCATCTGGCCGACCGCCCGGATCTCGCCGCGTTCGAGCAGGTGCTCGGGCTCGATCAGCATCACCAGGCGCTTCGCGCCTTCGAGGTTCGCCACCTGACTGATCAACCGGCTCTGCTCGATCGACATGGCCGGCGCCGAAACCACCTGCGCGCGCGGGATGCGCAGGACTTCGGCTACCGAATCGACGATGAAACCGGTGCGCATTCCCCCGAGCAGGTAGACCATGATCCGCTGGCGGTCGTTGCGTTCGATCAACGACATGCCGAGGCGGCTGCGCTGGTCGATCACCGGCAGCACCATCCCGCGCAGGTTGATCACCCCTTCGACGAAGGCAGGCGTCTTCGGCACGCGCGTCAGCGTCTCGGGCACGCGCACGATTTCCTGCACGCTCATGATCGGGACGCCGAACTCCTCGTCGCCGAGGCGGAAGATCACGACCTGCATGTCCTCCTCGACCGGGGTATCGGTATCGACGGAATCGTCTTTCATCATGCTTTCCTCCGGTGAAACGGCATCGGCGGCATCCATGGCCTTCGCGAGCATCGGGAGGTTCAGCAGCTTCTCGGCCGCGAGGATCGACACGAGGCGCTTGCCGTCTTCGAGGCGACAGATCGCCGAGATCTCCTCCGACTGATCGGCGGCCGCGAGCATCCCGGAGACCGGATCGGCCTGGGCACGCGGCACGGTCAGTACCTCCTTGACCGAGTCGGTCACGAGCCCGGCATGGAGTCCGCCCGGCAGCGACGTCACGACGATGCGCTGCTGCTCCGAATAGGGGACCGCGGGCAGTCCGAACAGCGAACGCAGGCTCACCAGCGGCAGCAGGCGCTGGCGGAGCGAGATCACGCCCAGCACGTGACCGGGCGTGCCCGGCAACGCACTGATCGTCTCGGGCAGTTGCACGATCTCCTGCACCTGCGCGATGTCGAGCGCGTATTCCTGCCCGGCGACCGCGAACGACACCAGCCGCAGCTCGTCGTTGGCTGCCGCGACCGCGTCGTCGGAGAGGCGAGGGACGCTGCTGCCCTGCCGCTCGCTGCCGCGGGACGCGCCCACGCGATCGAATTGCTCGGCAACGAGACCCGCGAAATCGATCGACAGCAGCATGTCGTGACCGCCGTCGGCGCGCGGCCGCTTGATCACGCCCTTCAGGTACTCGGCCTTCACGATCGACTGGATCGAGTCCGACGATTCGATCTCGTCGGGCTCGATGGTCACGACGCTGGCGACGCGATCGACGACGAATCCCAGCGGCTGACCGACGTTGACGACCAGCGCACGGCTCGAGTCGTCGTTGACGCGCTCGTCGCATCCGAACAGCCGCCGGAGGTTCACGATCGGCAGGACGTGCCCGCGCAGGTTGGCGAGACCGTCGAGCACGGCCGGCGCCAGCGGCAGCCGCGACACGTCGGGCACCCGGATGATCTCCTGCACCGGCGCGATCGGCACGGCGAACATTTCGCCCGCGACGACGAACGTGACGAACTGGTTGTCGTTGCCGACGAGCCCCTCGGCATCATCGTCCTCGGGCGGATGCGCGGCGATCTCGTCCGTAACGGCCCCGGCCAGCGGGGTGAAGTCGACTGCGGCGACGGCTGCGCTCATGACGCATCTCCTGGGCTTCGGGATAGAGGCGGATGCGACATCAAGCGCTCTGCAGTTCGTCCGCCAGCGAGGCGATCTCCTCGATGGCGGCCGACAGTTCCTCGGCGCCCTGCGACTGCTGTTTCGCCGCGGCGGATGCCTGCTCGGCCGATTTTTCTGCCTGCGCGGCCGCAGCGGAGACCTGCTCGACGCCGATCTTGACCTGGCCGACCGCGGTCGCGATCTCGCGCGCCGCCGACACCGCTTCCTGGTTCGCCTTCTGGATCTCGGCGACGTCGCCCTCGATGCTGTTGAGGCTGATCGTGATGGCCTTCGCCTTGTCGACTTCGGCGAGCGCCGACCCGACGATCCCGGTCAGGTCGCGCCCGACGAGCCCGATCTGGTCCTGGATCGACTTGACCATGTCCTTGATGCGATCGGCGTTCTCCGCCGAGTCGTGCGCGAGATTGCGGATGTCGGTGGCGACGACGACGAAGCCCTTGCCGTATTCGCCGGCGCGCGCCGCCTCGATGCTGCCGTTGACGGCCAGCATGTTCGTCTGGATCGACACCTGGCTGATCGCGTCGACGATCTTGTCGATCTTCCGCGACACGAGTTCGAGATCCTTGACCTGCGTGATGCTGGTCTGCGTGGTCGCGACGTTGCTAGCGATGCCGGCGATCAGGTGGTCGATGTTCTTCTTGTTGTCCCCCATCAGGCTGCGGATCGCGGTGGCGCGCTCGCTGCCCTGGGTGGCGCGCGCTTCGGCGACTTCCGCGCCCTTCTCGATCTGCGCGACGGCCGCCGCGGACTGCGTGCTGGCCGCGGCCTGGGTCTGCGCACCCTTGCGGATCTCGTCGAGCGCGACGGCGATCTGCGCTGCCGAGCGATTGATCTCCTGGACCGCGCTCGACAATTCTTCCGCCGAACTCGCGACTTCTTCCGCGCTCTTCGCGATGTCGGTCGAATTCTTCAATTCATCCGCGATCTCCGACAGGCCGAGCGCGGTCTGCTCGCATTGCGACAGCGCGGTGGTCTGCTCGGACACCGTCTTGTTGGCTTCCTCGCAGGCCGACGACTGCTGGGTCGAGGCCGACGCGATGTCCTCGGCCCCCTTGAGCGCTTCCTTGGCGGCCACGTCGCTTTGCGAGGCGGCCTGCACGATCTCGTCGGCGCCGCGTGCGATCGCGACCGCATCGGCCTGGATATGCTCGAGCTGCTCGAGGATCAGCGAACTCTTCTCGACTTCGACGCGGACCGCTTCGGCGCCGACGTTGATTCCTTCGGCGATGGTCTTGACCTCGCCCTGGATCTGGCCGACGAGTTCCTGGATCTGCTTGGCGCTCTTCTCCGAGGTTTCGGCGAGCGTCCGCACTTCGTCGGCGACCACGGCGAACCCCTTGCCATGCTTGCCGGCACGGGCCGCCTCGATCGCCGCGTTGAGCGCGAGCAGGTTGGTCTGGTCCGCGATGCGGGCGACCGCCTTGACGATCTCGCCGATGTTGGCGGCCTGCCGTTCGAGTTCGGCCACCATCTTCACGGACTCCGCCTGACGCTCCGCTGCCGTGGTGACGTTGGTGACCGTCGAGGTGACCTGCGCGTTGATCTCGCCGGCCAGGGTCTGCATCCCCTCGGCCGTGTTCTTGGCCGACGAAGCCGTGGCCATCTGCCGGCTGATCGAAGCCGAGATCTGCGTGATCGCGGCGAGCGATTCCTGTGCGGCGCCGGACGCCTCTTCGGCACCGGTCGCGATCTGGACGGCGGCGCGCTTGAGTTCCTCGGCGGCCGAAGCCGCTTCGTTGATGCCTGCCGACAACTCGCTGGACGCAGAAGCCACCCGCTCGGATGCCTGTTGCTGCTTCGCCAGCGTGCGGGCGCGCTTGCGCTGGGCATCGGCATCGAGCGCAACGCGTTTCGGCATGCCAGCGGCCACAGCCTGCAGGACGACAGGATTTTCTTTGGGGGCGGACGACTTGCGAACGAGGGACATGAGTTTTCCTGGAATGGAGGTCGGGGTGGTCGCTACGAACCCGACGTCGCAAGGGAAGGCCGCTGCAATTGGGGGGTCTGTCAGGGCGCTGATTCGAAGACGCTTGGTCCGCGTGCCCTGTCTGATGCGCTATCGGCAACGCGAATGGGTACTTTAGGAGGTCTGGACTTTCTGGCTGGTCACGGAAGGCGTGCTTTTCGCCCTCTGCTCGCAGCTCGCCGGGGCGACGCAACGGGTTGCGTGCTCCTCCAGATCGGGTGTCGCCGAAAGGGACTGGCGGGCGCCGTGCTGCCGATCGGGTGACCGCCTCGTGCGGCGCGGCCAGTGCGCAGGCGTCGGTTTCTCCCGGCCGCGACCCTGCCGCGCAGCGGGGCCGAGAACCCGGCATCATCGATTGGGTTTCGACAGCAGCGCGGAGTTGCGCCGCTTGAGCGCAGCCTTCTTCACGGCCCGCTTGCGGTCGACCGCGACAGCTTCCAGAGGAAGGCCGAAGCGCGACTCGCGTTGTTCACTAAATCGAGGACTGGTCCAACCCCGCGACGTCGGTGGATAGACGTCGCTCGTACCGTCGACGATGCCCAGCCTCGACCAGAGCGACCCCGGCTGGGGAATGGACCGACGAGCGAGGCGAACCCGCCAACCCGGCGTCGTCAGGCGTCCGCCGCGATGATCCCCTTGGCCACGGCCGCCTCGAACGTGATCCCCAGCCGCCGCTCCAACTCGTTCATCCGCAACTTCAACTCCCCGCAACTCCCCGCCGGCGCCACCAGCATCGCGGCATGCAACTGCGCCAGGTGCCGAACCCCAGCGGCCCAGCTCTCGTCGTTTCCTTCCGGCGGGGCGGACGTCATCGTCGCGTGACGGCTACTGACGCACCGGGGTCGCCGTGACCGCCTGGTTCTGCGGGACCGGCTGCGCCTGCCTGGCCGCTGCGGCCGCTTCCCGGTCCTTCACCGTGTTGCGGTGATGATTGATCGCGCAGCCGGCGACCGCGCCGAGGACGGCGTGGTGACCCGCGACGTGTCCGGCCACGCCACCGACCGCGGCGCCGCTGACACAGCCCTTCGCGCTGGCGGCGCCCGACAGGCCCGCGAACGTCAACGCGACGAACGTCTTGATCAGGTATCGATTCATGGCTTTCTCCCGGCTGATTGAGGTGATTGCAAAGCAGGCGAAGAATGCCTGAACGGACGTCGAAGGACTACGGCCCGGTCTGCCACCGATCGCGAAAGATTTGCCGGGCGTTGCAGTCGCATGCCGGGTATCCGACGATCTTCAATCAATGGCACAGTGCGGTCCCGCGTCGCGCCGTCGTCCCTCGCTCATGACCCTCGCTACCGATCTTCCTTCCACCGGCATCCCGTTCGCCCGCGACGCGATCCGCCAGTTGCGCGGCTCGCGCATTCGCGAAGTCTCGAACGCGGGACTCCACTTGCCGGACGTGCTGCCGTTCTGGTTCGGCGAGTCGGACCAGGTCACGCCGGCCTTCATCCGCGCGGCCGCGGCGGCTGCGCTCGAACGCGGCGCGACGTTCTACACGCACAACCTCGGCATTCCCGCGCTGCGCAGTGCGCTGTCGACCTACGTGGGGCGACTGCACGGGCCGACGCCCGCGGACAACATCGTCGTCACGAGCGCGGGCGTCAATGCGCTGATGCTCGCGGCGCAACTCGTGATCGGCCCGGGCGACCGCGCGGTTGCCGTAACACCGTTATGGCCGAACGTCGTCGAGATCCCGAAGATCCTCGGCGCCGACGTCACGACGGTCTCGCTCGACTTCGGCGCCGACGGCTGGACGCTCGACGTCGATCGGCTTCTCGCGGCGCTGACACCGGGCACGCGTTTGCTCATC
>CAXTPX010000044.1:0-10310 GCA_964246005.1 uncultured Burkholderiaceae bacterium
ACCTCGGCGTGGACGTGCTGGACGTGGTGAACCTGCGGGCGATGTTCAGCCCGCTCGGCCCGGCGGAAGGCTCGATCGCGGCGCCGCTGGCCGCGCTGGCCGATCTCCAGCGGCAGGGCTTGGTCCGGCATGTCGGCCTGAGCAACGTGACGCCGGCGCAGGTCGCCGAGGGGCGGGGCGTGTGCGACATCGTCTGCGTGCAGAACCATTACAACCTCGCGCATCGCGACGACGACGCGCTGATCGACCTGTTGGCAGCACGCGGCATCGCGTATGTCCCGTACTTCCCGCTCGGCGGCTTCTCGCCACTGCAGTCCGACGCGCTCGACGCGGCGGCCACGTCGCTCGGCGCGACGAAGATGCAGGTCGCGCTCGCGTGGCTGCTCCAGCGCTCGCCGAATATCCTGCTGATTCCCGGCACGTCGTCGGTCGCGCACCTGCGCGAGAACCTCGAAGCCGCGACGCTCGCGCTTGCGCCCGACATCCTGTCGCGACTCGACTCGATCGGAAGCGCGACCACCGGCTAATGCGGCAGCGCGTCGAGCAAGGCCCGGTTGAACGCCATCGGGTCCTGGATCTGCGGCGCGTGACCGAGGCCGGCGAACTCGATCAGTCGGCCTTGCGGAATCTTCGCGGCGACCTGCTTGCCGAGCACCTCGTAGTGCCCGACGTGGGCCTTCACGTCGGGCGATGCGATGTCGCTGCCGATCGCCGTGGTGTCGGACGTGCCGATCATCAGCACGACCGGCATCGTCAAGAGCGGCATCTCGTAGATCACCGGCTGCGTGAAGATCATGTCGTAGATCAGCGCCGAGTTCCACGCGACGAGACGATGCCCCGGTCCCGCGTTCAGCCCGGCCAGCATCGTCACCCAGCGTTCGTATTCGGGCTTCCACTGGCCCACGTAGTACGTGCTCTTCTCGTAGCTGCGGACGCTGTCGGCGGAGAGCTTCAGCTCGCGCTCGTTCCACTGGTCGACGGTGCGGCTCGGCACGCCGAGCGCCTTCCAGTCCTCGAGCCCGATCGGGTTGACGAGCACGAGCTGCTCCGACATTGCCGGGTACATCAGCGCGAAGCGCGTCGCGAGCATGCCGCCGGTGGAGTGGCCGACGACGATCGCGCGGTCGACGCCGAGCCGTTGCAGCAGCGCACGCGTGTTGGCCGCGAGCTGCTGGAAACTGTACTGGTAGTGCTCCGGCTTGGTCGATGCGCACCAGCCGACCTGATCGGGCACGACGACGCGGTAACCGGCGGTGGTCAGCGTGTCGATGGACGCTTCCCATGTGGCGCCGCAGAAGTTCTTGCCATGCAGCAGCACGATCGTGCGGCCATTGACGGTCCCCTTGGCGGCGACGTCCATGTAGGCCATCTGCAGCGCGACGCCTTGCGAGTCGAACGCGAAGTGCTGCAGCGGGTACGGGTAGGCGAAGCCTTCGAGCTCGGGACCGTAGGTGGGTGCGGGTTCCGCGGCGCGACCGGGCGATGCGACCAGCACCAGCGAGAACAGCGCGGACAAGAGACGGGCGTTCAGGATGCACCTCGAAATTCGATAGGGGCCTCTCAGTATCCGCGATGCCGACGGCGCTCGCGCTGCTATTGTCTTGTCCGGTTGCCGTCGCCGGCCGCACGCGCCCTTTGCCGGGTACGACGAAGACGGACGTATCGCATCGCCTCCTTTCATGTTCCTTCACGGGCGGCTCGCAACGCGTGCACCGGTCAGTCGGCCCGAGGAGCGAACATGGATATCGCGTGGTTGAAGTCGCTCGCCGTGCGCCTGCGCGGCGTGCTCGCGCAACACGGGGTTAACGTGTCGCACGGCGAGGCCCTCGATCTGATCGCCGCGGTGCCGGGTTTGCGTAGCTGGCCGGAGGTGATGGCGTTTCCGGAACGGACGGCGGCGTGTTCATTGGACGCAGAGGCAGTCGAGCGGGTTGCCCGGCGGGTGACGAGCCGCCCCGAGGCCACCATCGACCCGGAGAGGTTGCGCTCCAGCCTGAGGAACATGTCACTGTTCTATCGGCCGCGTTCATCGACCGGCGCCACGCATCGATTGATCGTGACGAGCGACGCTTCCGGTTCCGGGCACCTCAAGCAGTCGCGCATCGCGGACAAGGTGATCGTCTCCCACGCCTTCGACAGCCTGGTGTCGGGGCCGGTCCCGCCCGGAGAGGGTCCGGCAGCATTTCTCGAAGCGCGCGAAGCGGCTTTCGCGAGTGATTCCACGATCACCGGGCAATGGTGGGATTGGAACCGGGCCATGGAAGCGCTGCGCCACTGGAACGAGTTGCTCGCGCTCTGCAAGCTGTACGAGCGGATCGAGTTGTGGATCGATCCGGGACCCGACGAGCAGTTGCGTCTCGTCCAGTTGCTGGACTGGCTCGGGGTGCATCCCGACGTGATCGGGAAGCTCCACGTCGTCCATGCCGACGAGGCGCTCGGCGAACGGAGTGCGGACGACGTCCGGACGCTGCAGCCGACGATCGAGAAAGTGAGCGATGCCCATCTGCGGACGGCCCGCGCCGCGTGGGACGCCTATCGTTCCCCGACGCCGCGGGCATGCGTCGATCTGCTCGACGACGACCTCGATTCGCTGCCGTACCTCCGACGCGCCGTGACGCTGCTGCTCGGCGAACTGCCCGCACCGGACACGTCGCTCGGCGCGACGGAGCGGCTGTTGCTCGACGTCGTTGCGCCGGGTGCGGTCAGGCCTTCCCGCTTCATGCACGTCAACACGCAGCTCAATCCGTCCCGGGTCTACGGCTACCACGACGAGATCCGCATCGTCGATCGCCTGGCTGGGTGTGGTCGACCGCTGAACAGTGGCCTGCGAGAGTTCGGGTTCGCTCTGGATGCGCACGACGATCCAGACCGACGTCGGCGCTACAGGTCGAGCGAGCTCGCGTTGACGAGCCTGGGTCGGGCCCTGCTCGACGGCACGGACGACTTCGCGCGGCACAACGCCATCCACCGCTGGTGGGGCGGCACGCTGCTCACCAACGCCAACTTGTGGTAATGGGATCCGAAGCGACAGCGACTGATCGCACCGACCTGAACCTGACCGCAACTCGGATCCGCGCCCGGCTCGCCCGAGTTATTCGGACCGCTCCATCGTCAACTTCGCGATGTAAGGGGATCGATTGATGTTTTCTTTCGCTGCCTGTGCGTCGAGCCGGCGGATAACGCGCTTCCCGGGTCTTTCTTCGGGTGGGGCACCGTCAATGCATGACCGTGATCCGGATGCCGAAACGTGTGATGGCTGCCTTTGACGCGATCGAGGATCCCGCCCGCACGCTGCAACTGCGCGATCAGCGCCCGGCTGTCCATCGGGACCCCCACACACTCGTGCACACGTCGTCAACACGAATCGACGTCGGGTCGCTGCGCGCAGCCCGTTCACTTCAACCGGATCGGCGTCCCGCGATCGACCGGCACCACGGTCACGCTGTTCTTCGGCGACCCCTCGATGACGCGGTCGGAATAGGTCAGGTACACCAGCGCGTTGCGCGCACGATCGACCATGCGCACCACGCGCAACCGCTTGAAGAGGATCGACTGGCGCTCGGTCAGCACCTCTTCCTGCATCGCGAGCGGCGCGGAAAACGAGATCGGTCCGACCTGCCGGCAGGCGATCGACGCCTCGGCCTTGTCCTCGGCGATGCCGATCGCCCCCTTGATGCCACCCGTCTTCGCGCGCGATACGTAGCACGTGACGCCGGGCACCTTCGGATCGTCGTACGCGTCGACGACGATCTTGTGGTCGGGGCCGATCAGCTTGAACACCGTGTCGACCTCGCCGATGGGCTCGGCCCGGGCGGCCGCGACAGCCAACGAGAGCGACAGCATCAGGACCCGCTTCATATGCCGACGCCCCTGAAAGGATCGGTTGACGACGACCCGCTCGACCGGGCGCACGCGCGCCCGGCCCCATCCCGCTTCAGCGACGGACGACGTGGTTCATCGCGTGGTGGTGACGATGATGGTGATGCTTGTGCGCGCCATGATGGCGGGGCGCGGCCGATGCGCCGAAGGCGAGGCTGGCCAGCGTGATGGCGACGAGACCCTTTGCGATCGAGATGCGATTCATGTTTGTTCCTTCGAGTTGGTTGAGTAGCTGGGAGGGTCAACGGGGCAGGTGCAGGTTTCGTGTACAACATCGCGCGCTTTGTTTTGCGACCGCAGTTCCGAGCAATCGTCGGCTGTCTGACATCGTCGAAGCACGGCGGACGGTAGCGTCGCGTCGCCCATGAACGACTTCCCGCCCGACCCGCAATCGCCCGCACCGTCGCTGCCCGGTGAACCGCCGCCTTACCGGAACGGCTACCGCGACGGTTTCCGGGATGGATTCGGCGAGGCCGATCGCAAAGCCCGCGAGGCGCAGCAGGAGGAGCGCGAGAAAAAGAAGGACGGCGGAGAGAAGAAGGACGGCGGGGAGAAGGATGGTGGCAAGGAGGACGGTGACGGGAAGGACGGCGACAAGAAGGACGGCGACAGGAAGGCCGAGGAGAAGGACGAAGACAAGGACGAAGACAAGGACAGGAAGCCGCTCTACAAGCGGCCGGCCCTCGTCGCGCTCGGCCTGATCCTGCTGCTCGCGATCATCATCGCGGCGGTCGTGTTCTGGCGGCACTCGCAGCATCACGAGACGACCGACGACGCGTTCATCGACGGCCAGTCGAGCACGGTTGCCGCGCAGACCGCGGGACGGGTGACGAAGCTGTACGTCGTCGACAACCAGCACGTCAACGTCGGCGATCCCCTGATCGACATCGATTCTCGAGACGACGACGCGAAGCTCGCGCAGGCGCGCGGGCAACTGGCGCAGTCCGAAGGGCAATACGAAGAGGCACAGGCGCAGATCGCCGTGCGCCGGGCTGCCGTCGCCGAGAGCGAGGCCAACGTACGGCAGGCCGAGGCCGACCTGACGAAGGCGATCCAGGACCTCGCGCGCTATCGCGACGTGAACCCCGACGCGGTGGCGCGGCAGCAGGTCGACGCCGCAGTGCAGGCCGAACGTTCCGCGCGCGCGAAACGGGATGCGGCACGGATGACTGCCCAATCGAATCGCGCGCAGGTCCAGGTCGCCCTGGCGCAGGTCCGCTCCGGCAAGGCCTCGGTCACCGCCGCCGAGGCCAATGTCGACGCCATATCGGTCCAGAGGTCGTACAGCCACGTGGTCGCGCCGATCTCGGGCCGCGTCTCGCGAAGGACGGTCGAGCCGGGCAACGTCATCAGCAACGGCCAGGCCATGATGGCGCTGGTCAGCGACGCGCTGTGGGTGACGGCCAACTTCAAGGAAACCCAGCTGACGAACATGAAGCCGGGCCAGTCGGTCGAGATCGTCGTCGATGCCTATCCCGACGTGAAGTTCGGCGGGCACGTCGACAGCATCCAGCGCGCGACCGGACAGTACTTCAGCATGCTGCCGGCCGAGAACGCCACCGGCAACTACGTCAAGGTGGTGCAGCGCGTGCCGGTCAAGATCACGTTCGACGACGACCGGCTGAAAGACTACGTGGTCGGCCCCGGCATGTCCGTCACGCCGAACGTCACCCTGCCCTGACGGCGATGGCCGCCGACCCGAGTCTTCCGCGTTCCGCCGCCGGCAACCGCAACCCCTGGCTGATCGCGGTCGTGGTGTCGCTCGCCACCTTCATGGAAGTGCTCGACACGACCATCGCCAACGTCTCGTTGCGGCACATCGCGGGCTCGCTGGGTGCGAGCCAGGACGAAAGCACGTGGATCCTGACGAGCTACCTGATCTCGAACGCGATCGTCCTGCCGATCAGCGGCTGGCTGTCGCAGCTGATCGGTCGCAAGCGCTTCTACATGATCTGCGTGGCGCTCTTCACCGTGAGTTCGTTCCTGTGCGCGTTCGCGCCGAACCTGATCGTGATGATCCTGTTCCGCGTGCTGCAGGGAATCGGGGGCGGGGGGCTGGCGCCGACCGAGCAGTCGATCTTCGCCGATAGCTTCACGCCGCAGAAGCGCGCGGCGGCGTTCGCGCTGTACGGCGTCACGGTGGTCGTCGCGCCCGCGGTGGGGCCGGTGCAGGGCGGCTGGCTGACCGAGGACTACTCGTGGCACTGGATCTTCCTCATCAACCTGCCGGTCGGCGCCCTCGCGCTGTGCCTGATCTGGTTCCTCGTCGACGAGCCGCAGGCGATCAAGGACGACACGAGGCGCTTTCGCGCGAACTTCGTGCCCGACTGGCTCGGCTTCGTCCTCGTCGCGACGACCTTCGGCAGCCTGCAGGTCGTGCTCGATCGCTTCCAGCAGGACGACGGCTTCGCGTCGCTGAAGATCACGCTGTTCTTCGTGACATGCATCTTTTCGGCGGTGGCGCTGGTCTGGTGGGAGCTGCGGCATCCGCAACCGGTCTTCGACGTGCGCCTCTTCCAGTACCGCTCGTTCGCCACCGCGTGCCTGCTGATGTTCCTGCTCGGCTTCACGCTGTACAGCACGACGCAGCTGATCCCGCAACTGGCCCAGACGCTGCTCGGCTACAACGCGCTGCAGGCCGGCAAGTCGCTCGCGCTCGGCGGCCTGACCGCGGTACTGATGATGCCGATCGCCGGCGTGATCGGAAAGAAGGTGCCGCCGAAGTGGCTGCTGCTCGTCGCGTTCGTCGTCACGGGTTTCGCGTTCCTGCACACCGCGCATCTCAATCTGCGGATGGGCTTCATCGATCTGTCGCTGTCGCGGGTCTACCAGAGCCTCGCGCTGCCGTTCCTGTTCGTGACGCTCACCACCGCGGGCTACGTGGGCATTCCGCCGGACAAGAACGGCGCCGCGTCGGCGATCATCAACCTGATGCGCAACCTCGGCGGCAGCGTCGGCGTGTCGATCGCCACGACCGCGCTCGCGTGGCGGACGCAGTTCCATCACGTGCGCCTGTCCGACCACGTGTCGGCGTTCGACGTCGGCCCGGGCTCGCTCGCGGGGACGACGCTGGCTGCCGCCCAGGCGCAGGTCCAGGTGCAGGCCCAGGCGCTCAGCTACTTCGACGTGTTCTGGCTGTTCGGCATGGCGGCGCTGGTGGTCGCGCCGTTCGCGCTGATCCTGAAGAACCCGCCGAAAGGGGAAGCCGGTGCGCATTGAACGCGCTGCGACGTGGCGGCTCGGCGCGTTGCTGCTGACGGTCGGGTGCAGCGCGTGCACGGTCGGTCCGAACTTCGTCAAGCCGGACATCGATGCGCCGAACGGCTGGGCGGCTGCGCGCGATCCGGCCTTCCTCGCGGCGGTGCCGAGCAAGGTATCGACCGGTGACGTGGGCCGCCAGTGGTGGTCGGTGTTCGGCGACCCCACCCTCGATCGACTGATCGAGGTCGCGATGGACCAGAGCTTCGACGTGCAGGAGGCCGCCCTGCGGATCGCACAGGCCCGTGCCCAGCGCGACTCGGCCGCCGGCGCGTACTACCCGCAGGTCGAGTCCACCAGCGTGGCGGCACGACTGCGCTCGGGCGCGGGCGGCGTCGGGCAACTGCTCGGCGGATCGTCGAACGGGTCGAGTACGGGCAGCGCGTCGTCGTCGGGCTTCTCGACCAACCTGTTCCAGGTCGGCTTCGACGCGACCTGGGAGCCGGACCTGTTCGGTCGCGTGCGTCGCAACGTCGAGGCGGCCGAAGCCGACATCGTGTCGGCCGAAGAGCAGCGTCGTGACGCGCGGGTCTCGCTCGCGGCCGAGATCGCGCGGGCCTACATGACGCTGCGGGGCGCGGAGCGCCAGCGCGCGATCACGCTCGCGGACATCGCGTCGCAGGAGCGGCTGCAGGACCTGATCGATTCGCGCAATCGTTCCGGGCTGGCACCCTCGTCGGACGTCGCGACGCAGCGCGTGCAGGTGTCGGCGGCGCGCGCCCGCCTGCCGCAGATCGAACAGACCATCGTGACCAACCGCAATCGACTGGCGCTGTTGCTGGCGCAGCCGCCCGGCAGCGTCGACGACCAGCTCGGCGAAGGTGGGCTGCCGTCGCTGCCGCCCGAGGTACCGGTAGGGCTGCCCGGCGATCTGCTGCGTCGTCGGCCCGACATCCGTCGGCGCGAGGCGGACGCCGCGGCGGCGACCGCGCGCATCGGCGTCGCGACCGCCGCGCTGTTCCCGAGCGTGCGCTTCGGCGCGGTCGGCTCGTTCTCGTCGAACAAGACCGACTCGCTGTTCGACTGGGCATCGCGCTTCGGCCTCGTCGGCGCGCAGTTGTCGGTGCCGATCTTCCAGGGCGGCCAGCTGCGTTCGCAGGTGCGGGTCGCCGACCTGCAGGCGCAGGAGGCGATCATCACGTATCGACAGACGGTGCTCGCCGCGTTCCACGATGTCGACAACGCGATGACGACGTACGCGCTGGACCAGCGCCGCACGATCGACCTCGACCGCCAGTTCGACGACAGCAAGCACGGCCGCGACCTCGCCCGCGACCGCTACACCGCCGGCCTCGGCGCGTACATCGACGTGCTCAATGCGGAGCATCAAGCCGCGCAGACAGAGCTCGACCTCGCGCAGGCGAGCGTGACGGCGTCGACGGATCTGGTGGCGCTGTTCAAGGCGCTGGGGGGTGGCTGGGAAGGGGAGGGCGAAGCAGGGCATTGATGTGATTGTCGCTGGAAGTGGAGACGAAACTCGGCATGGAGTCGTTCCCGCGGACGCGGGTAGCCAGTGTCGTCGCCCTGTCTTCGCCACCACCACACGACGCTGGGTTCCCGCCTTCGCGGGAACGGCGAATCGGTGAGGCGAGCACTCTCGAGCCTTCGTCATAAGCTTCGTCGGACCAGACATGCCCCATTCACCGATGGCCTACCTGCTCGCCCTCGACCAGGGCACCTCCAGTTCTCGCAGCATCGTGTTCGATCGCGAGGGACGGATGATGGCCCTCGCACAGCGCGAGTTGCGGCAGATCTATCCGCAACCCGGCTGGGTCGAGCACGACCCGATCGAGATCTGGACGCAGCAACTCGCCACCGCGCGCGAAGCGCTCGCGACGGCCGGCCTCGCGGCCTCCGACATCGCGGGCATCGGCATCACCAATCAACGCGAGACCACCGTGTTGTGGAATCGCGCCACCGGCCGACCGGTCCATCGCGCGATCGTGTGGCAGGACCGCCGCTCCGAGGCCATCTGCGCGCGCCTGCGCGACGAGGGGCTCGCCGACCTCATCCGCGACAGGACGGGGCTCGTCTTCGATGCCTACTTCTCCGGCACCAAGTTGCGCTGGCTGCTCGACCGCGTGCCTGGCGCGCAGGCACTGGCCGAGCGTGGGGAACTGGCCTTCGGCACCATCGACAGCTGGCTGATCTGGAACCTGACCGGTGGCCGCGTCCACGCCACCGACGTCAGCAACGCATCGCGCACGATGCTGTACGACATCCGCGCGAACCGCTGGGACGACGAACTCCTGGCGGCGCTCGACATCCCGCATGCGCTGCTGCCCGGCGTGCGCCCGTCGAGCAGCCGCTTCGCCGAGACCGACGCGAGTCTCCTCGGCGCGTCGCTGCCGATCGGCGGTGTCGCCGGCGACCAGCAGGCCGCGTTGTTCGGCCAGGCGTGCTTCGATGCCGGCATGGCGAAGAACACCTACGGCACCGGTTGCTTCCTGCTGATGCACACCGGTCGGTCGTTCCAGTCGTCGAGCAACGGGCTCGTGACGACGAGCGCGGCCCAACGCGACGCGACGCCGTCGTATGCGCTCGAAGGCAGCGTCTTCGTCGGCGGCGCCGTGGTGCAGTGGCTGCGCGATGGGCTGAGGGCGATCGAAGGCAGCGCGCACGTGCAGGCACTGGCCGAGACCGTGCCGGACGCCGGCGGCGTGATGATGGTCCCCGCGTTCACCGGTCTCGGTGCGCCGTACTGGAACGCGGATGCCCGGGGCACGCTGACCGGCCTCACGCGCGGCACGACCGTCGCGCACATCGCACGTGCGGCGCTCGAGAGCATCGCGTACCAGAGCGCCGCATTGTTGCAGGCGATGGACCGCGACGTGCTGGCGTCCGGCGGCCGCGCGGTGGCGGAGCTGCGCGTCGACGGCGGCGCCTGCGTCAACGATCTGCTGATGCAGTTCCAGGCGGACCTGCTCGGCATCCCGGTGGTGCGACCCGCGGTGACCGAGACGACGGCGCTCGGCGCGGCCTACCTCGCGGGCCTGTCGTGGGGCGTGTACGCGAACGAGGAGGAGTTGTCGACGTTGTGGCGGGCGGACCGCACGTTCGTCCCGACGATGGCGCGTGCCCAGGCGGATGCGCTGATGCAGCGCTGGGAGCATGCGGTGCGGCAGACCGTGGCGGCTTGAGCGACGCGTCGTGCCATCCCGGCCCGGCGATGG
>CAXTPX010000045.1:0-10309 GCA_964246005.1 uncultured Burkholderiaceae bacterium
GTCACCGATCGCGCCGCCCGCGAGGTGCAGCCAGTCGTTGGCCGGCGCGGCCATCGTCAGGGGATAGAGGCCGCGACCGTACGAGATGCTCTCGTCGGACACGATCGCGCCTTCGGGCATCAGCGCCGCGACGGTCCGGGCGAGGCCCTCGGGCGTCGGCGCGCCGTCGGCGACCGGGGGTCGCGGACCGGGATCGGGCAACGAACACGCGGTCGCGCCGAGTGCCTCCGCGAGGGCGGCGAGGGCCGCCACACCGTCCTGGTCGGGACGCGCGAGGACATGGAGCTGCGCGTCGGCGCGGTACTGCGTCGATGGCTTGCCCGGGTACGCGAAGAAGTTCACCGGCGGCTTGGCGTGAACGAGCACGAGGTCGTCGTAGGGACGCAGTCGCTCGATCGCCATGTCGACCGGGTAGGGCACGCGTTCGAGCGGCACGCGACCGCGACCGCGTGCGAGATGGGCGGTCACGAAGTCCACCAGCAGATCGGCGCCCGTCGACTGCGCGATCGCCCAGGCCAGTCGCTGGCCCGCGTCGAACAGCGCGTCGCCGGCGAGCAGCAGCAGCACGCGGCGACCGCTCCGCAGCACCCGCGCGGCGTGATCGATCGCGTGCGGATCGAGGGCGGTCGGCGAAGGGACGGGCAACGCCCCGGCGACGACGCCGCCGTCGTTCCACGACGTGTCCGATGGCAGGATCAGCGTCGCGACCTGACCCGGATGCATGCGCGCGGCCTGCACCGCGGCCGCGCCGTCGCGCCCGACTTCGCCCGCGTACGTACTGGTGCGGACCCAGGCCGACACCGTGCGCGCCATCGCGTCGGTGTCCGCGGTGAGCGGCGCGTCGTGCGGCCGATGGTCGGTCGCCTGGTCGCCGACGATGTTGACGATGCCGCTCCGCGCGCGACGCGCGTTGTGCAGGTTCGCGAGGCCGTTCGCGAGCCCCGGTCCGCAATGGAGCAGCGTGCATGCCGGCTTTCGTGCGACGCGCCAATAGCCGTCGGCCATCCCGGTGACGACGTTCTCCTGGAGACCGAGCACGCAGCGAATGCCGGGCGTCTGATCGAGCGCGGCCACGAAATGCATCTCGCTCGTGCCGGGGTTCGCGAAGCAGACGTCGACGCCCGAGGCGATCAGGGTCCGGACCAGGCTTTGTGCGCCGTTCATGCAGTCTCCGAGTCGTGCAGGGTGAGAGCGCGAGGATCGATCGACTCGTCCCGCCCCGCGGCGTCACGTGTCGCCGGCTCGCCACCGCGAGGGGTGGCGCAGCGACGGTGGTAACAGGCTGCATGGCATCCGTCCATCGGGTCTTGTCGCGAGTCCCGATTCGACATCGCCGCTTGTCAATCCGCGTGGACGGTCGCACCATCGGCCGCTGAACTCCTCGCATCGATGACGAGGAGACGTCCAAGGAGACACGGATGACCCGCCATTCCCTCACGGCCTGTGCCGCCATCGTCGCCGCAGCGTTCGCGGTGTCCGCAGAGGCCGCCGATCCGATCCGGATCGCCGTGATCTCCGAAGCGCAGGCGGTCGCCGGCTCGTCGATCGCGCCTGCCGCGCAGCTCGCGGCCGACGAGATCAACGCCAGGGGCGGCGTCGACGGACGGAAGATCGAGATCGTCGCGTACGACGATCACTCGTCGGCCGCCGAAGCCGTGCGTGCGTTCCAGCGCGCGGTCAACGAGGACAAGGCCCATGCGGTCATCGCGAGCTACACGTCCGAAGTGGTCCTCGCGCTCGAGCCCTGGGCCGCGCGCCTGAAGACGCTGATGATCACGCCGGGTGCGGCGTCCGACGTCATCACGCAGAACATCGCGAAGGACTACGACACCAACAAGTACACGTTCCACGGCTACCTGACCTCGACCTCGCTCGCCGGACTCGTCTGCGACGCGGCGAAGGATCTGCTGGTCGACAAGTACAGGATGAAGACCGCGGTGATCATGACGGAGGACGCGGCCTGGACGAAGCCGCTCGCCGCAGGCTACGTCGACTGCCTGCCCAAGGCGGGATTGCAGGTCCTCGACAACGTCCGTTTCTCGCCCGACACGACGGACTTCACGCCGATCTTCAACAAGATCGAAGGGCAGTGGCCCGACGTGATGATCACCGGCATCTCGCACGTGGGCACGCAACCGACCGTGCAGTGGAAGAGCCAGCAGGTGCCCATCCCGATGCTCGGCGTCTCGTCGCAGGCGACCAACGCCAACTTCTGGAAGGACACCAACGGCGCGACCGACGGTGTGCTCTTCAACGCGGTCTCCGGCCCCGGCGTCGCCGTCACGCCGAAGACGCTGCCGTTCGTCGCGGCCTACGAGAAGAAGTTCGGCAGCGGTCCGTCGTATGCCGGCTACACCGCCTACGACGAGGTCTACATGATCGCGGAAGCGGTCAAGCGGGCGGGCTCGACCGACAGCGACAAACTCGTGACCGCGATGGAGGCGACGGACTACGTGGGCACGATCGGCCGCGTCGCGTTCTATCCGAAGGGCGACCCGCGCGTGCACGGGCTGAAGACCGGCACTGGCTACATCACCGGCCTGATGCTGCAGTGGCAGGACGGCAAGCAGGTCAACCTGTGGCCGAAGGACCTCGCGAAGGGCGACATGAAGTTCCCGGCGTTCATCAAGGTGTCCGCGCGTTGATGCGCGTCCGCAGGTCGGTGGCGATGTCCTGAATCGGGGACCGCGGATCCGATGCTCGCCTGGCAGATCCTGATCGACGGCTTCGCGATCAGCGCGTTGTACGCGCTGGGCGCGACCGGCTTCACGCTGATCTTCGGCGTCTCCGGCGTCCTCAACCTCGCGCATGGCGCCATCATGGTCGGCGCCGCGGTCGCCGCGTTCGCGGCGACCAGCCAGCTCCACCTCGGTCCGTATCCGTCCGCGCTGATCGGCATCGCGACCGGGATGGCGCTGTCGTACGCGACGTACTACCTCACGGTGCGGCCGATCCAGCGATCCCGTGCGATCGCCCAGGCGGAGAAGGAGATCTTCGTCCTCACGTCGACGCTGCTGTGGGGCATCATCATCCAGGAAGCGATCGCCTACCTGTTCACGAACAACGCGAAGACGGTCGCGCCGCTGGTCGAAGGCGTGGTCACCGTGCTCGGCGTCCGCACGCCGAAGAACGAATACTTCACGGCGGCGGTCTGCTGCATCGCGATCGGCCTGCTGTGGCTCGTCGTCAACCGGACGCGGCGCGGCAAGGCCGTGCGGGCGGCGTCGATGAATCCGCGCGGCGTCACGCTGGTCGGCATCGAACTGTCGACGATCCATCTCGCGGTCTGGACGGTGTACGGACTCCTCGCCGGCATCGCCGGCATCCTGCTCGGCATGTTCCTCGGCGTGAGCTCGTACAGCGTCGGCCCGCTGACGGCGAGCGCGTTCTCGATCGTCGTGCTGGGCGGCCTCGGCAGCGTGTCGGGCTCGCTCGCGGCTGCGTTCGTCGTCGGCTATCTGGAGACGCTCACCGCGTACCTGATCTCGCCGGCCTATCGCACGATCCCTTCGCTGCTGTTGCTGGTGATCGTGATGTACGTGCGACCGAGCGGACTGTTCGGACGTCGCACCGCGTGAAGCGCGGGGTGCAGCGTCTCGTGTCGTCGCGCGGCGTCGTCGCGTTCGTCGTCCTCGTGCTCGGCGCCTGCCTGCCGTTCGTGTCGTCGTCCGGTTACGTCCTCGGCCTGCTGACGGTCGCGTTCTACACCGCGGTCTTCGCGATGGCCTGGGACCTGCTGTTCGGCTTCGCGGGCGAGGTCAACTTCGGCCCGACGTTCCTGATCGGGCTCGGCGCCTACACTGCAGGCATCCTCGATGCGCGCCTCGCCCCGGCCATCCCGATCTGGGTCTGCGTCGGCGCCGGTGCGACGGCGGCCGTCCTCGGCGGCGTGTTGCTCGCGCTGCCCGCGTTGCGCCTGCGCGGCCCGTACTTCGGACTGACCACGCTGGTCGCGGTGCTGATGCTGCAGAACTTCATCGTCGTCTTCGCCGATCTGACCGGTGGCGAGATCGGGTTGTCGGTCCCCGACGTGCTGTCGGTGAAGGCCGACGTCAACTACTGGATCGCGTTCGGCTTCATGACGATCAGCGGCGCCATCCTGTTCGGCCTCTCGCGCTCGCCGATCGGCCTCGTGCTGCAGGCGGGCGGACAGGACCCGATCCAGGCCGGCGCGCTCGGCTTCAACGTCGCGAAGCACAAGCTGGCGGCGTTCATCGTCAGCGCGTTCTTCTCGGGTCTCGCCGGTTCGCTGATGACGTTCTACCTGGGCACCCTGTCCGTCGGCACGTTCGTCGATCTCGCGGTCGGCGTGCAGATCATCATCGCCGCGGTGATCGGCGGCCGACGCACGGTGATCGGCGCGGCGATCGGCGCGATCTTCCTGATCGGTGCGGGCGAACTGCTGCGGCCGCTCGGCGAGCTGTCGACGCTGATCGTGTCGGCCTTCGCGCTGCTGGTGATCCTGTTCTTTCCCGAAGGCTTCCTCGGGATGCTGCGCGGCAGGAGCGGTCGTGGCTGAGGCCGTCGGTCCGAAGCCGATGCTCGAGGTGACGAAGCTGACGAAGCGCTTCGGCGGCCTCGTCGCGGTCAAGGAACTGAGCTTCTCCATACGGCCCGGCGAGATCCTCGGCCTGATCGGGCCGAACGGGTCCGGCAAGTCGACCGCGATGAAGTCGGTGATGGGCGTCGAGCGGCCGACCGCGGGTTCGGTCCGACTGGATGGCGACGAGATCGCCGGATTGCCGTCGCATCGGATCGCGCGTCTCGGGATCGGCCTCGTCTTCCAGCACTCGCGGCCGCTCAACCGCCAGACCGTCCTCGAGAACATCAAGGTCGCGCTGATCCCCGACCGGCTGACGCAGGTCTTCGCCGGTCGCGAGATCGACGACCGGGCGCGCGAGGTCGCGGAGCGCGTCGGCCTCGGGCACGTCGTCGATCGCCGGCCGCCGACGCTGCCGTTCGCGGACCTGCGACGACTCGAACTCGCGAAGGCCGTCGCGCGGCAGCCGCGCGTGGTCCTGATCGACGAGCCGTTCGCCGGGCTGACCATCTCCGAGGTCGCGACGTTCTCCGAACTGATCGACGGCTTTCGCGCCGAGGGCCGCGCGGTGCTGCTGGTCGACCACAATGTGAAGAGCGTCTCCGCGCTCGTCGACCGTGTCCTCGCGATGTATCTCGGCGAGCGCATCGCGGAGGGCAGCGCGGCCGAGGTCATGGCGGACGAGACGGTGCGTCGCGTCTACCTGGGCGGCGTGCTCGGCCGCGTGACGCGCGAGGACACCGACGCGAAGCGTCCGTGCGCGCTCGAAGTCGACCGCGTGTCGGTGCGCTACGGCAAGGCACTCGCGCTCGACGACGTGTCGCTGGTCGTGGGCGAAGGCGAGTTCGTGTCGCTCGTCGGTCTCAATGGCGCCGGCAAGACCACGCTCTTCAATGCGATCTCGGGGTTGGTGCCGCACAGCGGCGCGCTGCGCTATCGCGGCGAAGCGCTCGGCCGTGGAAGCGCGGCAGCGATCGCGCGACGCGGCGTCGTCCAGTGCCCCGAGACGCGCGAACTGTTCGGCGACATGAGCGTTCGCGAGAACCTCGACCTCGGCGGCTATGCGCTTTCCGACGAAGAGCGCGAAGAGCGCTGCGCGTGGATGTTCGAGCTCTTCCCGATCCTGCGCGATCGCCAGACGCAGACTGCGCGCACGCTGTCGGGCGGCGAACAGCAGATGCTCGCGATCGCACGCGCGCTGATGATGAAGCCGACGCTGCTGATGCTCGACGAACCGACCCTCGGCCTCGCGCCGGTCATCCTCGAGACCCTGTCGAAGGCGCTCGAGAAGCTGCGTGCGACGACGTCGATCAGCGTGCTCTTGGCCGAGCAGAACGTGACGTTCGCGCTGCCGCACGCGGACCGCGTCTACGTGATCGACCATGCGCGGCTGGTGTGGGAGGGTCCGCCCGATCGCTTCGAGAGCGAGGCGGCCGCGGCGTATCTGTGACTGTCCGAACGATCGATTGTCGGGCGCATGCGGCAGCTCGCGTGCGGGGTTCCGACCATCCGCTGCAAGACGATGGGCCGACGCCTGTCACCGGGAATGCGCATCTCCCCGTTTCGGCATCGCGACCGTCGTCTGCGCCGGACAGGAACGCCGGCCTGACTGGACCGACCTCCGCTAATCAGACGCTTCGACCATTGCCATGTGTTCGAGCAGCGCCTGGATGAACACTCGTGCCCGGAGCGGTAACGTTCTTCGGCTCGTGTAGATCGCGTGCACGTCGACACGGTCCGGCTGAAAACCCGACAGCACGCGAACCAGATCGCCGGCCCTGATCGCCTCCGTCGTGAGGAAGCCGGGCAGGCGTGCGATGCCGACGCCCGCGATCGCGAGCGACATCATCAACGCGGGTTCGGGGATGACGAGATCCGGCCGTACCTCCACCTCGACGCGCGTCCCTCCCGCGTCCCGGAACCCCCAATGCGAGAGCCGGTCCACGCGCGCGATCAAGCAGTGGTCGGCAAGGTCCTCCGGCCGTGCCGGCGTTCCATGGGCCACCAGGTAAGCGGGCGAAGCGCATGCCCACAGAGGTACGACAGTCACCTTCTGCGCGACCAGGTCCGAGTCGGCCAGTGGCCCGACGCGCAACGCGAGATCGAGTTCCAGCGCGTGAAGGTTCACCACCTTGTTGTCGATGTCGAGAACGACCCGGATGTCGGGAAACGCCTGGACGAACCTCGGCAGCATCGGTCCGATCAGCCCCACAGCGAACGTGTAGGGCGCGTTGATCCTCAGCTGTCCGTGAGGCCTGTCCGCAAGCTCGTCGAGTGCCGCACGCACGTCATCGGCCTCGTCCAGCAACCGTGAGGCACGCGAACGCAACAGCGTACCCGCGTCGGTCAGCCGCAAGTGTTGCGAAGACCGATCGACCAAGGCCGCGCCGACCGAATGCTCGAGCCGCGCCAGCCCGCGGCTGACCGAAGACTTGGGTTGCCGGAGAACGCGAGCGGCCTCCGAGATGCTGCCGTGCTCGGCGATCTGCATGAAGGCACGGAGGTCAGCGAGTTCCATGGCGATCTCGTTCCAAATGTGGGCAGGCCCGTCCTCGTCGTGGCATGCACTTACTGGTCCGTGCGGACCCTAATCTTTCCATTCATCCGGAAAGAAAGACTCGCATGACCAAGACCATCGCAGTAGCCGGCGCCACCGGAGAGCTGGGCAAGCGCGTCGTGCACGCCTTGCTGGCGCGTGGCGCCAAGGTACAGGCACTCGTTCGCGCCACATCCGATCCCCATCGGGTAAGAACGCTTCAGGAGTCGGGCGCGACAGTCGTCCTGCTTCGGGACGTGACCGAAACCGCTCGGGATCTCGCCGGCGCCTCCTGTCTCGTCTCCACGCTTGCCGGCCTGCGGGAGACCGTTGTCGAAGCGCAGTCGGCGCTGCTGGAGACCGCGATGGCCGCCGGCATCGCTCGCTTCATACCGTCCGATTTCGCCGCCGACTTCACCAAGCTCGCGCCGGCAGAGAACCGCAACTTCGACCTGCGCCGCGAGTTTCACGACAGGCTCGACGGCGCGAGGATCGAAGCGACGTCGATCCTGAACGGGGCGTTCGCCGACTTGCTGCCGACCCCGCACTCCCCGTTCTTCGACTTCAAGTCGCGGAGAGTCAATTTCTACGGGTCCCCGGATCAACTGCTCGACTTCACGACGATGGACGACGTCGCGGCATTCACTTCGGCTGCGGCGCTCGACGAGACGACGCCGAAGGTGCTGAGGATCGCGGGTGACCAGCTCAGTGCGCGCGAGATGGCGGCGGCAGCGACCGAAGTGCTGGGCACCACGTTCACGCTGTTCCGTCTGGGCACGGTCGACGAACTCGCTGTGAAGATCGCCGAGTCGAGGCAGTCGGACCCGACCGCCGAGAGCAACGTCTATGCGCCGTTTCAGATGATGCAATACCTTCACAACATGGCCAGTGGTCGCGCGAAGCTGGAGACCGTCGACAACGACCGCTACGCGGACCTGAAGTGGACGCGAGTACGGGACCTGCTGGAAGCGATCGTCAAGAAAGCCTGAGCGGTACGTCGCGGGCTGCGAGTCGGCGATGCCCGAGGTGCGGTGGTCGCGGGTCTTGCGGTGCCGGCGTGCACCGGTCGCCCGCCGCTGCGGTCGAGCACGGCACACCGGTCCGCGGATGCGGCTACCATCGCGTGCCGCGGGTCGGGGGCCGACACGTCGACGACTGGTCAGGGAACGCTTCAGGAGAGAACGCATGGCGCAGACGGAGATCGACCAGGTCGTGAATGCCTTGCGCGAGGTGCGCGCGCGGTGGCGCGAGGACCATGACCGTCCGGTCGAGCCGGTGGCGCGCGAGTTTCCGTCGCGCGATGCGCTCAGTCGGCTCATGGGCCAACTGAAGGGCGCGCTGTTTCCGTTGCGCCTCGGGCCGCCTGACCTGCGCCACGAAGACGAGGATTCGTACGTGGCCTGCAGCCTGCGCGAGGCTTCGCAGGTCCTGGAGGCCCAGGCACTCCTCGAACTGCAGCCGATGCAACGCGCGCAGGACCAGGGTCCGATCGAGCTCGAGGGCTTCGCGCGAGCCGCGGTGTCGGCGTTCGTCGCGTCGCTCCCCGAGACGCGGCGGCTCCTCGACACGGACGTCACTGCCGCGTTCCAGGGCGACCCGGCCGCCCACAGCGTGGACGAGGTCCTGCTGTGCTACCCGGGCGTGCACGCGATGATCCATCATCGCCTGGCGCACACGCTGCACGAACTGAAGCTCCCGCTGATCGCGCGGATGATCGCGGAGCTTGCCCATGCCGAGACCGGCATCGACATCCATCCCGGCGCGACGATCGGCCCCGGCTTCTTCATCGATCACGGGACCGGGGTCGTGATCGGCGAAACCACCATCATCGGCCGTCAGGTGCGCCTCTACCAGGCGGTCACGCTGGGCGCGAAGCGCTTCCCTGTGCATGCCGACGGCAGCCTGAAGAAAGGGCTTGCACGACACCCCATCGTCGAGGACCACGTCGTGATCTACGCAGGCGCGACCATCCTCGGACGAGTCACCATCGGTCGGGGCGCCGTCATCGGCGGCAACGTCTGGATCACCGACGATGTTCCTGCGGGCGCGAGCGTCACGCAGGCGGGCTCGGTGAAGGCCGGCAAGGACGCGCCCGTCTCCGCCCCTTCCTGACGCGTCCATCTCCGCGGGCTCGGCGAAGGCCTGCGAGTCGATCCGCGTCCAGCACAGGGCTGCGTGACGTTCGGCGCCGTCGCGTCCGTTGCTGGATCGATCGATGACTCGTCAAGTCGACGGTGCCGTGCCCTTGCCGGGTAACGCCCCTTCGCGCACCAGCACCTCGTGCGCGGCCTTGAAGGCGTCGAGGCCGGCGGGGATGCCCGAGTAGGCCGTGGCGTGAAGCAACGTCGCCTTGATTTCGTCGACCGTGACGCCGTTGTTCAGGGCGCCCTTGACGTGCAACTTGATCTCGTGCGACTTGCCGGTCGCCGTCAGCATCGCGAGGTTGAGCAGGCTGCGGGTCCGTCGGTCGAGCGCTGGATCGCCCCAGGCCCAACCCCATGCCCAGGCAGTGGTCGCCCGCTGGAACGACATCATGAAGTCGTCGGCGCCGGCCAGCGCCGCATCGACGTAGTCGGCCCCGAGAACCTCGCGGCGGATCGGCAGACCCTTCTCGAACAGCGCATCGTCGTCGGACATGAGTGACTCCTGGGAAGTGGAAAGGACAGCAAGCGGAAGATCGCGGTGGCGACCTATGTGAAGAACGACTCGTTCCAGCGCGCGGTGGTCCAGCGAGCGAAGCGCTCCGGATCGAGAGCGAAACCGAGGCCGGGCTCGTTCGAGAGCGCGACGGTCCCGTCGGCGCTGACCGGGATGTCGCCGAGCAGCGACAGCATCGGATTCGGCGTGACGTCGATCTCGATGAACGGGTAGGGCGTGGGCCCGCCGCCGCGGCGTGCGCCGAGCACCGCGCCCATCTGCATCGACGCATGAAACGCGACGACCGTGCCCCAGACGTGCGGCATCACCGGAATCTCGAACGCGTCGGCCAGCGCTGCGACGCGCCGCATGCCGGTGAACCCGCCGCACACGCCGAGGTCCGGCTGCGCCAGCGACAGCGCCCCGGCTTCGAAGAACTCACGGAACGCGGCGAGGCTGCCGAGCGCTTCGCCGCCGGCCACCGCGATGTCGACTGCCTGCGCGACGGTACGGTATCCATGGAAGTCTTCCGGGCCGACCGGCTCCTCGATCCACAGCAGATCCGCGTCCTGCATGCGTCGGACGGCGTCGATCGC
>CAXTPX010000046.1:0-10126 GCA_964246005.1 uncultured Burkholderiaceae bacterium
TCGAATAGAATGTCGGCGCGAAGCGAGCCAGGCAGTCGCTGCCCCGCCCGTATCGGTCGGGGGAGAGGAAAGTCCGGACTCCACAGAGCAGCGTAGCAGGTAACACCTGCCCGCCGCGAGGCGCGGATCAGAGCAACAGAGACGAGTCGATTCAATTCGAGTGAAACGGGCAATCTCTACGCGGAGCAACGTCAAATAGGCACGCATCGACCCGGCTCGGCGAGCGTGCGGGTAGACGGCTTGAGCCCGGTCGCGAGGTCGGGTCTAGAGGAATGACTGTCTGGGTGCGGGGCGTTCGCAAGGGCGTCGCGCATCGACACAGAATCCGGCTTATCGGTTCGCTTCGCTTCTTCTTCGAGGGTGCGATGTATTCGTGTGGATACATCGTCGCCCGTCACCGCTTCAACGTCGCTCACTCATGGCCCGCAACGTCGAAATCAAGGCCCGCGTTCCGCGGCCTTCCGAGCTGCTCGATGCCGTCCTCGACATCGCCGACCGCGGTCCGACCGTCTTCGCGCAGGACGACACGTTCTTCGCGTGCCCCAACGGCCGGCTCAAGTTGCGCACGTTCGCGGCGTCCGAGGGGCAACTGATCTTCTACCGCCGAGACGACGAGTCCGGACCGAAGCTGTCCGAGTACCTGATCACCGCGACCGCCGAACCCGACGCGCTGCGCGGCACGCTGGGGCTCGCGTACGGCGTCGTCGGACGCGTCCGCAAGACGCGCACGCTGTGCTTCGTCGGGACGACGCGCATTCATCTCGACGACGTCGACGACCTCGGCCACTTCGTCGAGCTCGAGGTGGTGCTGACGCCGGAGCAGACCGTCGACGAGGGCGAGGCGATCGCGCACGACCTGATGACGAGACTGTCGATCACGCCCGACCGGCTGGTGCAACGCGCGTACGTGGACCTGCTCGCCGAGCGCGCCGAGGGTCGTCCCGATCGCTGACGTCCGTGGCGGCTCGACAGACGCGTTTCGCGTCGTAGAATGCGGCGCCCCGAACCCGAGTGAGATCCGCATGCAAGCTTCCAGTCTGAATCTCCGCGCGATCGCGGTCGCGTTCGCCGGCGCGATCGTGCTGATCGTGGTGATCGTCTTCACGACGACGCAGAAGAGCAAGAGCGTGACCGAAGCGGCCGCTGCCGGATCCGCCACGACGGCCCCCAACCAAGGATTGAAGATGACCGATGTGAAAGAAGGAAGCGGCGCCGAAGCCGTCGCAGGCAAGACCGTGGTCGTGCACTACACCGGCTGGCTGTACGACGAGTCGGCGGCCGACCACAAGGGCAAGAAGTTCGACAGCTCGCGCGATCGTGGCGACCCGTTCGACTTTCCGCTCGGCGGCGGTCGCGTCATCAAGGGCTGGGACCAGGGCGTCGCCGGCATGAAGGTCGGCGGCCAGCGCACGCTGGTGATCCCGCCGGAGATGGGCTACGGCGAGCGCGGCGCGGGCGGCGTGATCCCGCCGAACGCGACGCTGGTGTTCGACGTCGAACTGCTCGACGTCAAGTAAGTTGTCGACTGAGCTGGACGGCGTGGTCCCGGCATTGCCGACAGCGGCCGCGCCGCCCGTCGCAACCGATGCGCTGTCGGGTGGACGGTCAGGGACACCCGACGATCGCGCGACACGTCGTGCAGCCCTGCACGACCTCGCGGCGATGATCGGCGGGGAAGTCTTCTACTGAGCGCGACTCCCGGTCCGCCGCAGGTCGTGATCGACGCCGACGTGCTCTACGGCGGCACGACCCGGGCGCTGTTGCTCTACCTCGATCATTACGACGTCATCCGCGTTCGCTGGAGCGCGCTGCTGATCGTCGAGACCAGCCGGGCGCTCGTGAAGACCGGTCGCCTGACCCGCGAAGCCGCGGGCCGCACGGTGGACCTGATGGCGCGGGCGGCGCCGCATGCCGACGTGCCGGTGCGAGATGTCCAGCGCGCGTTTCGACGCGCATGGCCCGGGGTTCGCGATGCGAAGGACCTGCACGTCGCTGCGTGTGCGCTGGTCGTGCACGACGAGGCCGTCGCGGCCGGTGCGTCGGCCTCGGTCTACTTGCTCACGAAGAACACGAAGGACTTCGCGCCGCGCAGGCTCGCGGCGCTCGGCATCGTTCAGCAGCACCCCGATGCGTTCCTGCGCGACCTCTGGCAACGTGACGAGGCGCGCATGACCGCGGCATTCGTTGCGTTCTGCGAGGACTTGCCCGAGCGGCCGGACGCCAGTCGCGTGCTGCACAAGTTGACGAGCGATGGGCAGCGGAAGACGGCGGCGGCGATGGGCGCGGTATTGGGGAGCGGTTCGTCGGGCGCCTGAGCGAGCGCGAGTGATCGGCGCAGCGACAGAAGTATTGACGCCAGCAATGACGGACCCTCATCGCGATGGCGTCCTCCACCGTCGGACGGATGATTGCGGCACACTCGAATGGCGGGGTCGTGAAAGCAGTCGTGGTAGGACGGAAACGCAGTGCTACCCGTTCCGTGAAGTCCGCCGCTTCCCCAACCCGCAGCGAATCGACCGTTGCGCACTGTCCGTCCGTCCACCGCGAAAGGATCGAGCGATGTTCTTGCCGCCGGAGCAGCGACACCCTGGCTCGTCACCCGGGGACCCGCCGCCGTCCAGGCCCGCCCCGCCGTCGCGCGGGGAAGCGCTCGGGATATGGCTGATCGGGCTGCTACTCGTCGCGACGATACTGGCGCCCATGGGCGGCAGCACGGTGCTCGAAGCGCTGTGGCACGTGTTGCGGCGTTGACGACGGGCACGCGATTGTGTTCGTGGCAATTGGGTCGCATCTCGAGGACCGCTTTTCGGCCGGAAAGCAGACGTCTGCCTGCATCAAGTCCCTAGCTACCCGAAAGGGCGCACTTACATGACTGACCGCGGCAACCTTCGCAATGACCCGCCAGCGAGCCCCGATTCGCGGACCATCGCTCATCAAGCTCCGGCCCCCATGCCGTCCGCCGCGACGCTGCCTGCGCGCTCCACCGCATAACTCAACTTCACGCATCCGAACGCCATCAGCTCGCACGCGACCAACCGCAGCTCGACCCGCCCTGCCAGTCCGTCCGCACCGTTCTCGATAATCCCCGCCGCCCCGACCCGCGCATCGAGCCCCGGCCCGACGATCACCTGCAACTCGTCCACCAACCCCGCTGCGAAGAACGACCCGTTGATCGCAGCGCCGCCTTCGAGCGCGACGCGGCGGATGCCGAACGTGCTCGACAACGTCTCCAGCATCGCGGCGAGATCGATCCTGGCCTCCTTGGCGACAATGTACGAGACCCCATCTGCCGCCAGCTCGCGCAGGTGCTCGTCCGGCACCGACGCTCCCAACGCGACGACGACGTGGTTGCCGTTCACCTCGGGCTTGTCGAAATGCAACGACCCCGACGTGTCCACCGCGATCGCGAACGGACCGGCCGCGGCAGCGGCCTTGTGCACCGGGCGAGTCGGCGCGTCGCCCTGCCCGACCGGATGCGCCGTCGCCTTCGACATCTCCGCCATCGTCGTGCGCCCCACCAGCCACGCGTCCGCCTCCAGCGAGTCCTGGTACTCCTCGTAGAGCGTCGACCACTTCTTGGGATCGCCGTCGGGACTCTTCGTCCACTTGCTCGCGTGCAGGCGGCCGTCGATCGACGACATCATCAGACAAAGTACGTACGGTTTCATTCGAGAGCTCGGCAGTTCGTTGAAGGGAGTTCGGCTTGAGACGTGCATTCACGACAGCCCCGGCACGGCAACGCCGCTGGATTCCCGCCTGCGCGGGAACGACGGTGCGGAGGGTCGAGCCCAGGGGCTCCGGGACCGCGCGGCCAGCGCTGTCCTGGCCGACATTGATGCCGCGGCTCTTCATCTCGCCGCATCCAGCACCCGCACGACGTCGTCCCGCGTTGCCGGGCTCCCCTGCTTCGCATAGTCGATCGCGCGCTGGCCTCGTCGATCGCAAGTCCCGACCGACGCGCCCTTCGAGGCAACGCGCGGACGATCGCCGTCGAGCCGCTGGCGGCCGCCATCATCAACGCGGTCGCCCCTTCGTCTTCGCTGTCCGGATGCCGATAGCGCGTGTCGACGCGGGCGCCCGCCGCGCGCAGCACGTCGGCCGTGGTCGTGAAGCACTGGGCAGCCGCTTCCATCAGCGGCGTCCGCCTCTCGACCTCGCCGTTCCCGTCGAGATCGGCGAGCACCCACCGTCCGCGTTTCCCCACACCGCCTCGAACGCGGCGGGCGTGACGCGGCGGACGTCGGCCCCGCTCGTCGCGAGGATGCGCATCCCTGCAGCTTGCGCCACGACCCACCCGGCGGACGACGCACCGCGACGACGAACGCCGCATCGATCGTCGCCTGTCGATCGGCGTGGCGACGACGGGGTGGCGCGGAGCCGCGCGACGAAACGCTCCACGGATGTCTTCGAAGGGTGATCGCCAACGACGTCCACCATCTCAAGCCACGGCCATGTCGATCTGTTCGATCGTGATCCGCGATCGCCACGCCTTCGGCCCGGTCTCGTGGACCGACGTCCCGCTCGAATCGACCGCGACCGTCACCGGCATGTCGGCCACCTCGAACTCGTAGATCGCTTCCATGCCGAGGTCCGCGAAGCCGACCACCTTGGCCTGCCGGATGGCCTTCGACACCAGGTAGGCCGCGCCGCCGACGGCCATCAGGTACGCGCTGCGATGCTTCCGGATCGCCTCGATCGCGACCGGCCCGCGTTCGGCCTTGCCGATCATCGCGATCAGGCCGGTCTCGGCCAGCATCATCTCGGTGAAGCCGTCCATCCGCGTCGCGGTGGTGGGTCCCGCGGGACCGACCGCCTCGTCGCCGATCGGATCGACCGGGCCGACGTAATAGATCACGCGGTTCGTGAAGTCGACCGGCAACGGCTCGCCCTTCGCCCGCATGTCGGCGATGCGCTTGTGCGCGGCATCGCGGCCGGTCAGCATCCTCCCGTTCAGCAGCAGCGTCTGCCCCGGCTGCCAACTCGCGACCTCTTCGGGCGTCAGCGTGTCGAGGTCCACGCGCTTCGAGCGTTCGGTGTCCGGTCGCCAGTACACGTCGGGCCATTCGGACAATGACGGCGCTTCCAGGTACGCGGGGCCCGAGCCATCGAGCACGAAATGCGCATGCCGCGTCGCCGCGCAGTTGGGAATCATCGCGACCGGCTTCGACGCCGCGTGCGTCGGATGCATCGCGATCTTGACGTCGAGCACGGTCGTGAGTCCACCGAGGCCCTGCGCGCCGATGCCGAGCGCATTGACCTTCTCGTAGAGCTCGATGCGCAGCGCTTCGGTCTTCGTCAGCGCGACACCCGACCGCTGCTTCTCGAGCAACTCGTACATGTCGATGTCGCCCATCAGCGACTGCTTGGCCATCAACATCGCCTTCTCGGCCGTGCCGCCGATGCCGATGCCGAGCATGCCCGGCGGACACCAGCCGGCGCCCATCGTCGGGACCGTCTTCAGCACCCAGTCGACCAGCGAGTCCGACGGATTGAGCATCGCGAACTTCGACTTGTTCTCCGAGCCGCCGCCCTTCGCCGCGATCGTCACGTCGACCGTGTCGCCCGGCACGACGTCCATGCTGACGACCGCCGGCGTGTTGTCGCCGGTGTTGCGGCGATCGAACTGCGGGTCGGCCACGATCGACGCGCGTAGCGGATTGCCGGGATCGGCGTAGCCGCGGCGCACGCCCTCGTTCACCGCGTCGGCGATGCTGCCGTCGAATCCCTCCCATCGCACGTCCATGCCGATCTTCAGGAAGACGTTGACGATGCCGGTGTCCTGGCATAGCGGACGATGGCCTTCGGCGCACATGCGGCTGTTGGTGAGGATCTGCGCGATCGCGTCTTTCGCGGCCGGGCTCTGTTCGCGTTCGTAGGCGCGCGACAGGTGCCGGATGTAGTCGACCGGGTGGTAGTAGCTGATGAACTGCAGCGCGGCCGCGACCGATTCGATCAGGTCGGCTTGTCGAATGACGGTCATGCGTGCCTCGTCGAATGCGAACTCAGTGGGGCGCGTTCGCGTTGCCCTGGTCCTGGTACACGACCCGCTCCGCATAGCCGATCGCGATCGCCGACAACAGGAACGCGAGATGGATGCCGGTCTGCCCGATCAGCGTCTTCGCGTCGTACTGCGACGCGTTGATGAACGTCTTCAGCAGGTGGATCGACGAGATGCCGATGATGGCCGTGCCGAGCTTGACCTTGAGCACCGATGCGTTGACGTGCGACAGCCACTCGGGCTGGTCGGGGTGGCCGTCGAGATCGAGTCGCGACACGAAGGTCTCGTAGCCGCCGATGATCACCATGATCAGCAGGTTCGAGATCATCACGACATCGACGAGCCCGAGCACCACCAGCATCACGGTCGCCTCGGACAGGCCGGTCACCGGCGGCAGCGTGCTGCAGTCGACGCCGGCCGCCTGCACCGCGCACGTCACGGTCTGGATCGCGTGCAGGTCGCCCATTGCCGCCGACAGCAGGTGGCTGAGTTCGACCCAGAACTGCCAGACGTACACGGCCTGCGCGGCGATCAACCCCACGTACAGCGGCAGCTGCAGCCAGCGGCTGAAGAAGATGACGCGCGAGATGGTCCGCCGGCTGCTCGAGGTCGTCGCGGGAGAAGAGAATGCGGGTTTGCCGGCCATGGCTAACGGATCGGAATCGGTTACGGTGCGGGTGCCGGCGAAGTTGGCACGAGGCTAGAATTTTACCGTGTCGCCGTTCGCTGCCGCGGCCGCCGGCACAGACCAAAAAACCGAGGAGAACGCATGACCACCGTCGAATCCACGACGCACGAGAGTCGCACGTACCCACCGAGCCGGGAGATGGTTGCGAATGCAACGATCTCGGGCAAGGCCGCGTACGACGGGCTGGTGGCCGAAGCCGAACGCGACCACGAAGGCTTCTGGGCGCGGCTCGCGAAGGAACATCTGATCTGGACGAAGGCGTTCACGCGGGTACTCGACGAATCGAACGCGCCGCTCTTCAGGTGGTTCGACGACGGCATGCTGAACGTGTCGTACAACTGTCTCGAGCGCAATCTCGAGTGCGGCAACGCCGACAAGGTCGCGATCCACTTCGAGTCGGACCAGGGCGACGTGACGACCGTCACGTACCACGAGCTCCATGCGAGGGTGTGCCGCTTCGCCAACGCGCTGAAGCGGCTCGGCTACGTGAAGGGCGATCGCGCGATCGTCTACATGCCGATGTCGATCGAGGCAGTCGTCGCGATGCAGGCGTGCGCGCGCCTCGGCGTGATCCACTCGGTGGTCTTCGGCGGCTTCTCGGCGAAGAGCCTGCAGGAGCGCATCGTCGACGTCGGCGCCTCGCTCGTGATCTGCGCGGACGGCCAGTACCGCGGCGGCAAGGCGATCCCGCTGAAGCCCGCGATCGACGAAGCCTTTCGCATGGGCGGCTGCGATGCGGTCAGGCGCGTCGTCGTGTACCAGCGCACGAAGGGCGAGGTGGCGTGGGTCGAGGGTCGCGACCTGTGGATGCACGAGATCGTCGCCGGCGAGGCCGAGCAGTGCGACGCGGTGCCGGTCGAGGCCGAGCATCCACTCTTCATCCTCTACACGTCGGGGTCGACCGGCAAGCCGAAGGGCGTCCAGCACTCGAGCGCGGGCTACCTGCTGTGGGCCATCCTGACGATGAAGTGGACGTTCGACCTGAAGCCGTCGGACGTCTTCTGGTGCACGGCCGATGTCGGCTGGGTCACCGGTCATACCTACGTGACCTACGGGCCGCTCGCTGCGGGCGGCACGCAGATCGTCTTCGAGGGCGTGCCCACGTATCCTGACGCGGGGCGCTTCTGGAAGATGATCGAGGAGCACAAGGTCAGCATCTTCTACACGGCCCCCACTGCGATCCGCTCGCTGATCAAGGCCGGTGGCGACCTGCCGAAGCACTACGACCTGTCGAGCCTGCGCATCCTCGGCTCGGTCGGCGAGCCGATCAATCCCGAGGCATGGCGCTGGTATCACGAAACGGTCGGCGGCGGGCGTTGTCCGATCGTCGACACGTGGTGGCAGACCGAGACCGGTGGCCACATGATCACGCCGCTGCCGGGCGTGACGTCGTTGAAGCCGGGCAGTTGCCAGTCGCCGCTGCCGGGCATCGCGGCGGCGATCGTCGACGAGGTCGGCAACGATGTCGAGAACGGCAAGGGTGGCATCCTCGTCATCAAGAAGCCGTGGCCGTCGATGATCCGCACGATCTGGGGCGACGACGAGCGCTTCAAGAAGGCCTACTTCCCCGACGAGTTCCAGGGCCGCTACTACCTCGCCGGCGACGGTGCCAATCGCGACCTCGACGGCGACTTCTGGATCACCGGTCGGATCGACGACGTGCTCAACGTATCGGGACATCGCCTGGGCACGATGGAGATCGAGTCGGCGCTGGTGCTGAACTCGCTGGTCGCCGAGGCGGCGGTCGTGGGCCGCCCGGATTTGACGACCGGTGAAGCGGTCTGCGCGTTCGTGGTGTTGAAGGGCGCGCGCCCGACCGGCGACGAAGCCGAGCAGATGGCGAAGACGTTGCGCGACTGGGTCGCGAAGGAGATCGGCTCGATCGCGAAGCCGAAGGAGATCCGTTTCGGCGACAACCTGCCGAAGACGCGCTCCGGCAAGATCATGCGGCGGCTGCTGCGCTCGATCGCGAAGGGCGAGGAGATCACGCAGGACGTTTCGACGCTGGAGAACCCGGCAATTCTCGAGCAGTTGAAGGAAGCGAAGTAGGAAGAGGAGCGAGGCCTGCTCGCGGCCTCGCGGCGCTCCGGCCTGGACGGTAATCCGGGCATCCGGACTGCCAACGTCGCAGCGCTGTCGATGCCGGGAGGGGGACCACCCCCCCTCCGCGAGCACCCCGCCGCCTCGGGTACAGCGCTTGCTGTCAAACCGCCGAGCCGATCGACGGAGGAAGCGCATGTCGCAACAAAGTACGAACGAACCACCCGTGCCGCTGAGTCCGGGTGACGAGGCCCCCGTGGGCACGCCCGGGACCGGCGAGAACCTTTGCCCGCACTGCAACGGATCCGGACACGACAGCGCGAACCAGCCGTGCCCGGTTTGCGAAGGAACCGGCAAGGTCGTCACCGGTGTCGGGGGCGGCTGACCGGTACGTGCTCGTTCTCGTCCGAGTGCGGTCATCGCTGCCATGTACAGCTTGATCAGCATTCGTCCGAAAGGACGATGAATTGCGGCGACGAACAATGCACGTCGCCGATGACGAACGACGCATCATCCCGAAATCCATTGAGGAGAAGTCCATGAAGTCTGTTCCGATGTTTCCCGGCTGTACCCGTGCATTGCTCGGCGCAATGGTCCTGACCGTCTCGGCCGTATCGGGCGTTGCGCACGCCGCCGACGATCCGATGACGACCGCGACCGGCGGGAACATCCCGAGTGGCGATCGCAAGTTCGTCACGATGGCCGCCATCAGCGACATGACCGAGATCGAGGCGAGCAAGCTCGCGCAGAGCAAGGCGACCAACCCGGGCGTCAAGGATTACGCCGCCTCGATGATCGCGGACCACACGAAGTCGTCGACCGAGTTGATGAGCATCGCGAGTGCCAAGACGGTCACGCCTCCGGGGACGGTCGACAAGACGCATCAGAAGGCTCTCGACAAGCTGTCGGGCCTGTCGGGCGCCGACTTCGACAAGGCCTACGTTAAGCAGATGGTCTCGGACCACAAGGATGCCGTCTCGCTGTTCGAGAAGGAATCGAAGTCCGGCAAGGACGGCGACCTGCAAGCGTTCGCGGGCAAGACGCTGCCGGTCCTGCAGGGTCACCTGAAGATGGCGCAGGACCTGTCGAAGATGAAGTGAGCGACGACCGGCCCACGGCCGGCGGCTCGTCGCGGCGCCCGACGAACGTCATCCCGGTCGTCGGGCGTTGTCGCTTATACTCCCGCGCCCCGGAGAGATGGATGAGTGGTTTAAGTCGCACGCCTGGAAAGCGTGTGTAGGTTCATAGCCTACCCGGGGTTCGAATCCCCGTCTCTCCGCCAAGCCGTCTTGCTCTCCGCACGGCGCTGCCGCAATTCAGAATGTGCCTGGGTCGAGGCTTTGCGGTTGTCGATCCCACCGCCGCGCGCTTTTCAGCCCCGACAACGGCAAGGCGTGCCG
>CAXTPX010000047.1:0-10044 GCA_964246005.1 uncultured Burkholderiaceae bacterium
GATCAGTCGCTCGATCAGTCCCTCGACGAGCCACTCGGCCATCGTCTCGCCCGGGTGCTGGCGCGCGATGATCCAGACCTTCTTCTTCGCGTTTCCCGTCGGCAGCGCAATGTCCACGCAGTCGATGTCGCGCCCGTCGCGCGTCGTGCCCATCCCCTCGACGCGCACGCGCGGCGACGACGATGCACGTCCGAGGAGCGACAGGTGCCGGTCCCATCCGTACGGCTCGAAGTACGCGAAGTACAGGCTGTCGCGCTCGGGAGTGACCTCGACCGTCATCACGCCGTCGGCATAGGTCGTCGGCAGGCGGAACCAGTCGCTGCGATCGTAGGACGCGACGACCGAATAGCCGGTCCATCCGTCCGGATAGGTGCAGGCGCCGGCGTTGACGAAGCGGATCGCGCAGCGCCTGCCACGCGCGCCCTGCAGTCGGAAGTGGAACCACTGCGTGAAGTCCTGATGACTGTCGCGGCGAATGCGAAGGTCGATGCGTTCGAGATCGGGACCGGCCGAAAGCGAATCGATCTCGATCGCGCCGGAATCGAAGCTGCTGCTGATGCGAATCATGGGAATTCCGTTGCTGTCCAACCGGCACCATAACGGCTGATGCTTCGCGCGGCAAATGAGGAAGACCGCCGAACATCCGTCGATATACTCGAGCGGCAATCGACGGCGATCATCATCGATCTGTCGCCGGCGACTCCCGGCCCGGGCGCTCGCGGCCGTCTCGCATTCCCTCCTCGTTCCGGTGCATCGATCCCATGCTGAACAGCCGTCTGCCTTCGGTCGGTACGACCATCTTCACCGTGATGTCGGCACTCGCGACACGACACGATGCGGTCAATCTCGGCCAGGGCTTTCCGGATTTCGATTGCGATCCGGCATTGATCGATGCGGTCACGGGCGCGATGAAAGCCGGCTACAACCAATATCCGCCGATGGCCGGCCATGCTTCGTTGCGCCAGGCGATCTCACGCAAGTTCGAAACGCTGTATGGCCATCGCTACGATCCGGACAGCGAAATCACCGTCACGGCCGGAGCGACCCAGGCGATCCTCACCACCACGCTCGCGCTGGTTCATCCGGGCGACGAAGTGATCGTCATCGAGCCGGCCTACGACAGCTATGTGCCGGCGATCGTATTGGCGGGCGGCCTGCCCGTATTCGTGCCGATGCAAAGAACCACGGGTACGGACAGCGGCTTTCACATCCCATGGGATCGGGTTCGCGCTGCGGTGACACCGAGGACGCGAATGGTCGTCTTCAATTCGCCGAACAATCCGACCGGCGCGGCATTCGGCCGGGACGACCTTCTCGAGCTCGAGCAGATCGTCGTCGGCAATGGACTCTATCTCCTCTCAGACGAGGTCTACGAACACATGGTGTTCGATGGCCGACGCCATGAGAGCGCATCGCGCTTTCCGGCACTCGCCGAGCGCAGCGTCGTGCTGTCGAGCTTCGGCAAGACCTTCCACGTGACCGGCTGGAAAGTCGGCGCCGTCGCGGCGCCTGCCGCATTGAGCAGCGAGTTTCGCAAGGTGCACCAGTTCAATGTCTTCACGGTCAATGCACCGATGCAGGTGGCGATTGCCGAATACCTCGCCGATCCGGCGCACTACCTCGGGCTCGCCGATTACTACCAGCAGAAGCGCGACTTCTTTCGGACAGGCCTCGCAGGAACCCGATTCGAACTGCTGCCGTCGGCGGGCACATTCTTTCAGCTCGTCGACTATCGCAACATCCGGAACGATCTTTCCGAAAGGCAATTCTGCGAATGGATGACAGCAGAGAAGGGTGTCGCGGCGATTCCACTCTCGGCGTTCCATGACCAGCCGACCGAAGCCTCGTTGATCCGCTTCTGTTTCGCGAAGAAGGAAGAAACGTTGGCGCGTGCTTTGGATCGACTGCAATCGCTGTGACGGTTGCTTCAGGTGACAAACGCGAATACGTACTGGAAAAATAAACTCTGCTCTATTGCACCGACGCGTATAATCCGGCCGCACGATTGGATAACGAAAGGTCGATGATGGCTACATATAAGGATCTGCAATCGCAGATCGAAAAGCTTCAGAAGCAGGCAGAGCAAGCGCGCGACAAGGAGATTCAAGCGGTCGTTGCGCAAATCAGAACCATGATGACCGATTACGGTATTCAGGCATCCGATCTCGGCATTACGTCAAAGCGAAAGCGGAAGAGCGGTACCCCCGCCGCCCCCAAGTTCCAGAATCCCCAGACCGGCGACACCTGGACCGGCCGCGGTCGCGCGCCGAAGTGGATCGAGGGCAAGGATCGCACCAAGTTCGCGATGAAGTAGATCGCTGGCTTGTCGAAGCGAAGCAAAAGGGCCGAATCTGCATTCGGCCCTTTTCATTGGCGCGCCCCGATCGATCGTCAGTGCACGTTCGAGACGTCGACGGGGCCGCCGGTCTTCTGCGTGACCTCTTCTTCGGTGACACCGTCGGCGAGTTCCGTCATGGCGATCCCGTCGGACGTGATCTCGAAGACGCCGAGGTCGGTGATGATCATGTTCACGACGCCGACGCCGGTCAGCGGCAACGTGCATTCGGGCAGGATCTTCAGGTCGATCCCCCCGTCCTTCCTTCGCGCCGTGTGCTCCATCAGCACGATCACCCGCTTGACACCCGCGACGAGGTCCATCGCGCCGCCCATGCCCTTGACCATCTTGCCGGGAATCATCCAGTTGGCGAGGTCGCCCGTCCGGCTGACCTGCATCGCGCCCAGGATCGCGAGGTTGATCTTGCCGCCGCGGATCATGCCGAACGAATCGGCCGACGAGAAGATCGACGAGCCGGGGATGGTCGTCACCGTCTGCTTGCCGGCGTTGATCATGTCGGGATCGACCTCGTCCTCGGTCGGGAACGGTCCGATGCCGAGCAGGCCGTTCTCGGACTGCAGCCAGACCTCGATTCCCGTCGGCACGTGATTGGCGACCAGCGTCGGCAGGCCGATGCCGAGGTTGACATAGAAGCCGTCCTGCAACTCCTTCGCCGCACGCGCGGCCATCTGATTGCGGTCCCAGGGCATGTTCGATCCTCGTCTCTATTCGTCATTCCCGCGAACGCGGGAATCCAGTGGCGTTCGATGTGGCGACGACGCGTCCCCGACGCGTCATCCGGTGCGGACCGTCCGCTGCTCGATGCGCTTCTCCGGCGTCGCGTTGACGACGATGCGATGCACGAAGATGCCGGGCGTGTGGATCGAGTCCGGGTCGAGCATGCCGTTCTCGACGATCTCCTCGACCTCGGCGATCGTGACCTTGCCTGCGGCCGCGACATTCGGATTGAAGTTGCGCGCGGTTCTCCGGTAGATCAGATTGCCGGAGCGGTCGGCCTTCCAGGCCTTGACGAGCGCGACATCGGCGACCAGCGACTTCTCCATCACGTAGTGCTCGCCGTCGAACTCGCGCGTCTCCTTGCCCTCGGCGACCAGCGTGCCGTAGCCGGTCTTCGTGAAGAATGCCGGGATGCCGGCACCGCCGGCCCGCAGCTTCTCGGCCAGCGTCCCCTGCGGCGTGAATTCGAGCTCGAGCTCGCCCGCAAGATACTGGCGCTCGAACTCCTTGTTCTCGCCGACGTACGACGCGATCATCTTGGTGACCTGCCGCGTCGTCAGCAGCTGGCCGAGACCGAAGCCGTCGACACCCGCGTTGTTCGAGATCGCCGTCAGGTTCTTCACGCCCGAGTCGCGCAATGCGGCGATCAGTGCCTCGGGGATACCGCACAATCCGAAGCCGCCGACCGCGTACACCTGACCGTCCTTGGCGATGTCGGCCAGCGCTTCGCGGGCCGACGGATAGACCTTGTTCATGCAGTCCCCGTTGTCGTTGTCGTCGTCGTCGTGTCTTCACCCAGGGCCGCCAGCAGGCGCGCCGGCCACGGTGCCGACCTGCCGTTTCGATAGTCCATCCAGACCAGCACGTTCCTGCCGCGCGCGTACAGGACCGGCTCGGCTTCGTCGCCTGCGATCGTCAGGTCGAGATCCATGCTCGAACGCCCGATGCGCGTGACGGTCTGCGTGACGGTCGCATTGGCCGGATAGGTCATCGGTTTCAGGAAGTCGCACGACGCGAACGCCAGGATGGGTCCGTCGGCGCGATCCGATTCACCCGGCCGGGTCATCATGTCGTTGTCGGCGAACCAGCAGATGCGCGCCTCTTCCATCAATCGGAAGTACAGCGTGTTGTTCAGGTGGTTCATCGCGTCGAGGTCACCCCAGCGCAACGGAACCACCTTCTGGTAGACGCGCATCGGTGGTGAATCAGAGCGCGGACTGACCGTCGTCGGCCGTGATGATCGAGCCGTTGATGAAGCGCGACTCGTCGGCCGCGAGGATCAGCAACAGGCCGTCGAGGTCGGCCGGATCGCCGACGCGGCGGCGCGGCAGCATGGCGACCAGCTTCTGGCCGGCATCGCTGTCGAACTGCGCCTCGTTGATCTCGGTGCGGATGTAGCCCGGACAGATCGCGTTGACGTTGATGCCGAAGCGGCCCCACTCGACCGCCATCGAACGCGTCATGTGGACCACCGCCGCCTTGCTCATGCAGTAGATGCCGATCTGCGGCAGCACGCGCAGTCCCGCCACCGACGCGATGTTGATGATGCGCGAGGCCTGTTGCGGCTCGCCACGCTTCTCGTCGTCTTTCGCGCGCGCGATCATCCGCTTGGCCACTTCCTGCGCGACGAAGAACGCGCCTTCGGTATTGGTGCGCATCACGAAGTCGTAATCGTCGGGCGTGACGTCGATCAGGCGCTGCGTGTTCGCGACGCCGGAGTTGTTGACCAGGATGTCGATCGGGCCCGCTTCGGACTCGGCATGGGCGACGGCCGCCCTGATGCTTTCGTGGTCGGTCACGTCGAGCGAAACGACATGGGCCTCGCCGCCCTCCGCCTCGATCTCGGCCCGCAGCTCCTTCAACCGGTCGATGCGCCGCGCGGCGACGATGACCGTGGCGCCGGCCTTGGACAGAACGCGGGCGAAGCGATTACCGAGGCCGCTCGACGCGCCGGTCACGAGCGCGATCTTGCCTTCGAGATTGACTTCGATACCCATCGCGTCCTGGTCCTCGTTCGTGGTCCGTGCCGATGGCGGCTCGCGCTGCCGGAGGTGCGCTTGTCGCGCTTGTCCTCGGTCATGCAGCCGCGTCTCTCTGAGCACGTGCCGTCATTTGCGGCCGTCCGGATTCTCACCGAGAATCGGCCCCTTTCGGCGCCTCGTCGTATCGCAAGCTCCTGCTCCGCAGGTGCCCGACTTCGACACGGAAGGCGAAGCCGAGTCTATCAGGAACGAACATGGATCCAGGTCGCGAACAACGGCTGGTCGAACAGTACGGACCGCGTGAAGCGATGGAGTACGACGTGGTCGTCGTCGGTGCGGGACCCGCCGGTCTCGCGGCCGCCATTCGATTGAAACAGCTCGCGGCCGAGAAGGGTCAGGACATCAACGTCTGCGTGCTCGAGAAGGGCTCGGAGGTCGGCGCGCATATCCTGTCGGGTGCGGTGATGGACCCGCGCGGCATGGACGAATTGATCCCCGACTGGAAGGAGAAAGGGGCGCCGCTCAACGTACCGGTGAGCGAGGATCGCTTCCTGTTCCTGTCGGAGACGAAGGCGACGCGCACACCGGGCTGGATGCTGCCCGGCATCTTCCAGAACCACGGCAACTACGTGATCAGCCTCGCCAACGTCGTGCGCTGGATGGGCCAGCAGGCCGAGGCGCTCGGCGTCGAGATCTTTCCGGGCTTTCCTGCCGCCCAGGTGCTGTACGACACGGCCGGTGCGGTGCGCGGCGTCGTCACCGGCGACCTCGGCATCGGCAAGGACGGCGAGCCCACCGGCGAGTTCCAGCTGGGCATGGAGCTGCATGCGAAGTACGTGCTGTTCGCCGAAGGCTCGCGCGGCAGCCTCGGCAAGCTCCTGATCGAGAAGTTCGGACTGGCGGCGAACAGCGACCCGCAGAGTTACGGGATCGGCATCAAGGAACTGTGGGAGATCGACCCCGCGAAGCACAAGCCCGGCCTCGTGATGCATACGGCCGGCTGGCCGCTGAACACGAAGACGTACGGCGGCTCGTTCATGTACCACCTCGACAACCACCAGGTGGCGATCGGCTTCGTCGTGGGCCTGTCGTATGCCAATCCGTACCTGTCGCCGTTCGAGGAGTTCCAGCGCTACAAGACGCACCCCGAGATCCGCACGTTCCTCGAGGGTGGCAAGCGCATCTCGTACGGCGCGCGGGCGATCACGGCGGGCGGCCCGGTGTCGTTGCCGAAGCTCGTCTTCCCGGGCGGTGCCTTGATCGGGTGCGATGCGGGCTTCCTCAACGCGGCGCGCATCAAGGGCAGTCACACCGCAATCAAGAGCGGCATGCTCGCCGCGGACGCGGCTTATGCAGCCGTGACGTCCGGCCGTCAGCAGGACGAGCTCAGCGCGTATCCGTCCGCCTATCGCGGATCGTGGATGCACGAAGAGCTGCAGCGGACGCGAAACTTCAAGCAGTGGATGTCGAAGGGTTTGTATATCGGCACCGCGATGGTCGGCTTCGAGCAGAAGGTGCTCGGCGGCAACGTGCCGTGGACGCTGCATCACAAGCACGCCGACCACGAGTACCTGCGGCCCGCGTCCGAGTTCCAGCCGATCGTGTATCCGAAGCCCGACGGCAAGCTGACGTTCGATCGTCTCTCGTCGGTGTTCATCTCGAACACCAACCATTCGGAGAACCAGCCGAGCCACCTGACGCTGCGCGACGACTCGGTGCCGGTCAACGTCAACCTGGCGAAGTACGCCGGTCCGGAAAGTCGCTACTGCCCCGCCGCCGTGTACGAGTACGTACCGGCCGAGGGCGGTGGTGAACGCTTGCAGATCAATGCGCAGAACTGCGTGCACTGCAAGACCTGCGACATCAAGGATCCGACGCAGAACATCGTCTGGGTAACGCCCGAGGGAGGGGGCGGACCGAACTACCCGGGAATGTAGGACGCCATCGCGCGCCGCGGGATCGGCATGCGTGAGGCGACTCCGTTGGATTCGCCTTGTCAGTCGTCGAGGCGAGCAAGTTGGAACTACTTGTCTTGGTAACTAACGGAGTGCGCCGATGCGGGGTCCGGTTCGCCAAACCGTTGTTCCTCTGCAGGAATTCCGCTCAGCAAGGCCTGGGTTTCTTGTCGCTTGTTGCGTGGTCGATTCGCGCTCGCGTCGAAGTTTTTTACACCTCGAGCATCGCCTTGTCCTACGCGAAAACAAATTGATCAACTAAACAATTCGTTACGAAGCGGGACCGGTATTTGCTAATGCAACTTCTGTACGCACCCACAGCGACGCGAACGGGCCAGGTCGCATTCCCGGTCTTCGCATTCACAGGAGTTTGCATGCACCAACGCTTGATCAAGACCGCCGCAGCTGCCGCGGTCGCACTCGCTTTTTCGACCGCAGCCTGGTCCCAGGAAATTTCGGCTGATGCGATCGCGCAGATGAACGCGATCTCGAGCGCGAAGGCGGCCTTGACGCCCGCGCAGCAGAAGATGGATTCGAAGCTGGTGTTCGGCATCTACAAGGCGACCAACGACGCCAGGATCGCGCCGTTCACGAACGCAGTCGCTCCGCTGTCGGTCACGGACCTGAGCCGTCCGGGCACCGCCGCGACCGGTGTCCCCGCTTCGGCGTCCGATTCGGTGACCGTCGAGATCAAGGGTGCCGCGAGCGCCGACCTGAATGCGGCGATCACCGCTGCCGGCGGTTCGGTGCTGTACCAGAGCACGGACTTCAACGTGACCACCGCGTCGTTGCCGGTCACGACGATCACGGGCATCGCGGCGCGTCCGGACGTGAGCCGGGTCAAGCTGCCGGCACAACCGTCCGGCAACGTCGGTGCGCTGACGTCGCAAGGGTATGTCACGCACGAAGCGAACAAGGTGGTCAGCAATCTGCATATCGACGGCACCGGCGTCAGTGTCGGCGTGCTCTCCGACAGCGCGTCGGCGGCTCGTGTCGCGGCGCTGATTGCAAGCGGCGATCTGCCGGCGAACACGACGGTGCTGTCCGGCGCGACCGGGCCCTCGGATGGCGAGGACGAAGGTGCCGCGATGATGGAAATCATTCACGACCTGGCGCCCGGGGCGAAGCTCTTCTTCGCGACCGCCTTCAACGGCGAAGCGGACTTCGCCAACAACATCATTCGACTGGCCCAGGCCGGCTGCAAGGTGATCGTCGACGACGTCAGCTACTCCGACGAGTTCGCGTTCCAGGACGGCATCATTTCGCAAGCCGTCAACTTCGTCACGACGACCTACGGTGTCACCTACCTTTCGTCGGCGGCCAACAGCGGCAGCCTGACGAAGGGCACGAGCGGTACCTGGGAAGGCGACTTCCTCGACGGTGGCGCCGTTTCGGGCGCCGTGACCGGCGCGCCGTACAACGAGGCCGGCAAGCGTTTCCACAACTTCGGCACGACGGCCGCGCCCCAGAACTACGACGTGCTGACCAGCGCGATCAACGACGTCGTCCTGTTCTGGTCCGATCCGATCGGCGCGTCCAGCAACGACTACGACCTGTTCGTGCTCAATGCCGCCGGCACGGCCGTACTCGGCTACTCGAACGACACGCAGAGCGGCACCGGTGATCCGTACGAAGAGGTCTACAACAGCAGCGCCAACTTCCCGGCCGGCTCGCGCGTCGTCGTCGTGAAGTCCGCAGCCGCCGCAGCACGTGCGATGCACATCGATACCAACCGCGCCACGTTGTCGATCGCGACCACCGGTTCGACGCACGGGCACAACGCTCCCGCGTCCGGGCTCTCCATCGCGGCGACCTACTGGAACAGCGCGAAGACCGGCACGAAGGCGTTCACCGGCTTCCCCAACACGAACGAAACCTTCAGTTCGGATGGTCCGCGCAAGATTTTCTACAACCCTGACGGCACCGCGATCACCCCGGGCAATTTGCTGTTCGCGACCAGCGGCGGGACGACGTTGCAGAAGCCGGACATCGCTGCAGCGGACGGCGTCAGCACGAAGACCCCTGGCTTCCTGCCGTTCTTCGGGACGTCGGCCGCTGCCCCGCATGCGGCTGCCATCGCCGCACTCGTGCTGCAGGCGCGACCGAACTACACGGCCGATCAGGTCAAGCAGGCGATGCGCCTATCCGCGCTCGACTCGATGGGACCCGGCGTCGATCGTGACTCGGGTTACGGCGTGGTCATGGCCACCGGCGCGGTCAATTACGCCATTGCTCATCCCTGAAGCGACGAGCTCGCGGTTCTGATTTAAGGGGGCCGGATGCCCGGCCGCCCGAATGATTCAATCTTGGAGAAACAAATGAAGACGCGTGGAATCTTGAAACGAACTTTGCTGATCGCCGCGTTGTTGGCGAGCGGCAGCGCATTCGCCGATGCGCTGACCCTGAGCGATCCGATCCAGTTGGGTCGGCTGAGCCGGAATGGCATTCCGCAGGACTGGTCGGGTACTGAAGCGTATCCGGGCGTCATCAACACGACGACGCCTTATCACTACCGAACCTATTTCTACAATGTCGGGCTGACGCCTTACATCCAGATTTCGATCGACTCGATCTCGGCGCTGACGTTCTTCTCGGCCTACCAGACGTTCTACAACCCGACGAATCTGGCGCAGCAGTGGTTGGGTGACCCGGGCGGTTCAGGCAACTACAACTTCGATAACGTTCCCGCCAACGAAGTGGATCCCCGCTTCTTCCAGGTCACCGCGGCCGCGAACTCGACGTTGGTCCTGGTAGTGAACGAGTCGACGACGAACGGGGGTATCGGCCAGCCGTTCAACCTGCTCGTCGAAGGTTTCAGCGATACCGAGTACGACGATGAGACCGTGCTCGCCGCGGTTCCTGCAGCCAGCCGCATCCCCGAGCCGTCGACGATGCTGCTGTTGGCACCGCTCGCGCTGGTCGTGGGTCTGAAGAGCCGTCGTCGCCGCGCGGTCGCTGTCGCCGCCTGAGCGCGAGGACACGCCGCCTTCCGAGGCGGTCGTGGAGAGAAGCCGGACCCGCGCGAGGGGGTCCG
>CAXTPX010000048.1:0-9940 GCA_964246005.1 uncultured Burkholderiaceae bacterium
GGACCGGGTACGGGTTCCACGAGGACGGTCTTCGGTCGGGGCTGGCGGTGGCCGACGCGATCGCGTCGCATCGGACCGGCGCGACCATCGGCAACGCCACGGAGGCGCGTCTTGCAGCATGAGCGCTTCGATGCGGATGCGGCTGCGGGCGGCGGGGGTCGGGCCCAGATCGCCGTCGGCGAGGTGTTGCACACGCGTCACCGACCGCAGCGGAACGCGTTCCGTTATCCCGCCTATTTCCTGCGGCTGCCGATGCGGCGCCTCGACGCGGCGCTCGAAGGCCAGCATCTGCTGTCGCACAACCGGTTCAACCTGCTGTCGTTCCACGATGCCGATCACGGCGACCGGCGTACGGCGGCGCCGCTCGACGTGTGGATCGACGGATTGCTGGCCGGCGAAGGGATCGACGACGCCGACGGTGAACTCTGGCTGCACACGTTCCCGCGCGTGCTCGGGTATGCGTTCAAGCCGGTCAGCTTCTGGTTCTGCGAGCGTCGCGACGGCAGCCTTCGCGCGATCGTGTGCGAGATCAACAACACCTTCGGCGAGCGGCATTGCTACCTGCTCGCGCATCGCGACGGTCGGGCGATCGGCGCCGGCGAGGAGCTTGCGGCCACGAAGCGCTTCCACGTGTCGCCGTTCTGCACCGTCTCCGGCGGCTACCGGTTCCGGTTCATGAACGTCCGCGGACGAAGCGTCGCCCGCATCGACTACGACGCCGGGTCGGACGTCCCGGCGCCGACCGGACCCCTGATCACGACCAGCTTGTCCGGCCGTCTGCAGCCGATCTCCGATCGCGCGCTGTGGTCGGCTTTCGTTCGAAGACCGCTATTCGCATTCGGCGTCGTCGCGCGCATCCACTGGCAGGCCGTGCGCCTGTGGTGGAAGCGGACCCCTTTCCATTCCAAGCCGACCCCGCCGGCCATCGAGATCTCCAGATGACGCGCTCTACCTCCTCGATCGACTCCAAGAACGGCGTCAACCCGGTCAACCCCTTCGACCCCGGGGCGACCGAGCCCGGCTTCCAGGAACCGGCCGTCGCGACGTCGATGCCGGGTCCGGCACGGCTGATCGTGAAGATGCTCGAAAAGCTTTCGGTCGGGTCGCTCACCGTCCGCTTTCCGGACGGCACGTCGCAGCGGTTCGGGCGTGGTGGACCGCATGCCGAGATCGTTCTCGCCAACTGGAAGGTCTGCGACGCGGCCCTCAGGAGCGGCGACATCGGCTTCGGCGAGACCTACATCGCCGGAGACTGGACCACGCCCGACCTGCTGTCGTTGATGAACGTGATGGTCTCGAACCGCAATGCGATCGAGGCGGTGATCTATGGCACGTGGTGGGGACGTGTCCTGTATCGGCTCCGCCATGTCATGCGGCGCAACACCCGGACCGGCAGCAAGAAGAACATCCACGCCCACTACGACCTCGGCAACGCGTTCTATCGACTGTGGCTCGACGGGTCGATGACGTACTCGAGTGCGCTGTTCCGCGACGACGTGGACGCGGCCGATGCATCCGCACGCGACGACTTCGCCGCTCTGCCGACCGCCCAGGCAGCGAAGTACGACCGCGTGCTCGATCAACTCGACCTGCCGGCCGGCGCACGCGTGCTCGAGATCGGCTGCGGGTGGGGCGGCTTCGCGGCGGTGGCGGCACAGCGCGGGCTGGCGGTGACCGGTCTGACGTTGTCGCACGAGCAACACGCACTCGGAACCGAGCGGATCGGCGAGGCGGGACTCGACGAACGGGTGCAACTGCAGATCCGCGATTACCGCGACGTCCAGGGTGAATACGACGGCATCGTCTCCATCGAGATGTTCGAGGCCGTCGGCGAGCAGTATTGGGCCGGCTATTTCAACTGCATCCGGCAGCGGCTCAAACGCGGAGGCCGCGCCACCATCCAGACCATCACCATCGCCGAGCACCTGTTCCCGGACTACCGCAAGAGCAGCGACTTCATCCAGCAATACATCTTTCCCGGCGGAATGTTGCCGTCGCTTTCGGCATTCGTCGCAGCGGCAGAGGCGGCGGGGCTCCGGGTCGTCGACCGCTTCGCGTTCGGGCAGGACTACGCGCGCACGCTGGCTGCATGGTTGAGCAAGTTCCATGATCGCGAACGGGAAGTGCGCGAGGCGGGTTTCGACACCGCATTCGTGCGGACCTGGAGTTTCTATCTCGCGTATTGCTCGGCTGCGTTTCGATCCGAGAACACCGACGTTATGCAGTTCACGCTGGTACACGACGAAGCGTTATTAGCGTAGGGTCGAAGGTCGTGCTCGAGTCGCCCAGCCGAGTTGGATGAGCCGACGAGACGACAGGCACAGCCGCTCCGGTCCTGCCGACCGCGGGTTCGCGCCACCCGCTCGCGAATCGCCGGTCGTAGACGCTTGTTAGACTCCGGATTTCGGAGTTGCCCCATCCAGCAGAACTCCGCATGCCCACGATGATTTATCCAGACCTCTTCAAATCCCTCGAGTCGGTACGCTGGCAGATGTCCAAGGACGTCCCCTGGGACGAGTTCGACGCGTCGAAGCTGACCGACGAGCAGGCGCATACGGTGAAGATGAATGCAATCACCGAGTGGTCGGCATTGCCTGCGACCGAGATGTTCCTGCGGGACAACCAGCACGACAGCGACTTCTCGGCATTCATGTCGGTCTGGTTCTACGAGGAGCAGAAGCATTCGCTGGTGCTGATGGAGTACCTGCGGCGTTTCCGGCCCGAACTCGTGCCGACCGAGGCAGAGCTGCACGCGGTTCGCTTCCAGTTCGATCCGGCGCCGGCGATGGAAACGCTGATGCTGCATTTCTGCGGCGAGATCCGGCTCAATCACTGGTATCGCCGGGCGTCGGAATGGCATACCGAGCCGGTCATCAAGCACATCTACAAGCTGATTTCCCAGGACGAGGCGCGACACGGCGGCGCCTACCTGCGCTATATGAAGAAGGCGCTGGTCGATCTGGGCGACACGGCACGCGCGGCGTTCGCCAAGATCGGCGTGCTGATGGCCTCGGCGCGCCGCACGGAAAAGGCCCTGCATCCGACCAACCTGCACGTGAGCGAGGCGCATTTCCCGAACGACACGATCCAGTCGCGGGTTCCCGATCCCGGCTGGCTCGAACACTGGCTCGATACGCAAATCCGGTTCGACAAGGAATGGGAGACGAAGGTGGTGGATCGCATCCTGCACATCCTCTCGCTGTTGTTCGAGCGCACCTTCGATTCGGTGCAGGACCTCAATCGCTATCGCAAGGAAGTAACGGTTCGCGTGGCCGCCGCTGCAGCGGCGGCGGCCGTCGCTGCGGCGGCGCAGTCGTTCCCACCGATCGCCGTCGATCGACCCGTCGTCGATCCGGTCTGACGGTCGTCGTGAATCACGAGGCGGTGTCCGCCGGCTGATCGACGAGCAGACGGGTCGATGACGACCGATCTGGCATTGCCGTTCGAGCGAAAGCTCGTGACCGATGGAGAGCTGCACGCGCGCGTCGCTCTGTTGCCGCGGCCGCTGGTCTTCACGAACGGCGTCTTCGACGTGTTGCATCGCGGGCACGTGACGATCCTCGCGCAGGCTCGCGCGCTCGGTGCGTCGCTGGTCGTCGGGCTCAACACCGACGAGTCAGTTCGTCGACTCGGCAAGGGTCCCGATCGACCGGTCAACGGCGAGGACGATCGGATGGTGCTGCTCGCCGCGCTCGAGTCGGTCGATGTCGTCACGCTCTTCACCGACGACACCCCGTATCGCCTCATCGAACGCATCCGGCCCGACGTGATCGTCAAGGGCGGCGATTACGACATGGACGTGCTCGACGAGACGCGCCTCGTCCGGTCGTGGGGCGGCAGCGCGGTTGCGATCCCGTTTGTCCATGCGCGGTCGACGACCGCGACGCTGGCTCGCATCCGCAGTGCCGCGGCTTGGGAGGCGACGCGCCGATGACCCTCGAGCCCCTGGTCTTCACGACGCGCGAGGACGCCGCGGCGATCGACGATGCCGTACCGGCCCTCGAGAGCTCTTCGGTCGAGAACATTCATCACGGCGCCATCGCGGTGGTGTCGGTCGACGGGGGCGTGTCCCACTGGGCGGGCGACCCGCATTGGCCGACCTTCACACGCTCGACGCTGAAGGCGTTCCAGGCGCTCCCGTTCATTCGTGACGGGGGCCTCGACCGGTTCGGCTGGACGTCCAGGCAGGTCGCGCTGATGTGCGCGAGTCATTCCGGCGAGGCGATCCACACGGACGTCGTCAGGTCGATGCTGGTATCGGCGGACTGCGACGAGCGTCACCTGCAATGCGGATGCCACGTACCGGGGTGGTACGCAGCGCTCGGGAGGACGCCGCCCGCCGACGTCCCCTGGTCGCCGGTCGAGCACAACTGTTCCGGCAAGCACGCCGGCTTCCTGGCCGCCTGCCGCCTGCATGGCGAACCGGTCGAGGACTATCTCGATTCCGCGGCGCCGTTGCAGCGACGGATCAGGACCAGCGTCGCGAACCTCGCCGGGCTCGCGCCGGACGACATGTCGCGCGGAACCGACGGCTGTTCCGCACCCAATTACCGACTGCCACTCTCGCGCATCGCCCTGCTCTACGCGATGCTCGCGCAGGGCGACGCTGCACGGCGGGAAGGTGCGTCGCTCGGAAGGCTGTTCGGTGCCATGACGACGCATCCCGAACTCGTCTCCGGCACGGCGCGCAGCGACCTGGCGCTGATGACGCTCGGCGCGGGCGACTGGGTCACGAAGATCGGCGCGGACGGCGTGCAGGCGATCGGCATCCGCTCGCTCGGTATCGGCATCGCGATCAAGATCGCGGACGGCGGGCGCGACGCGCTTCTCTGCACCGTCGTCGAGGTGCTTCGCCAGATGGGCCTGTCGGGCACCGCCGGTGCTGCATTGCCGCCCGATTTCGCCGCCTGGTATCGAACGCGGTTGCGGAATGTGCGCGGTCTCGTGACCGGGAGGATCGTTCCAGCCTTTAAACTCCGGTGCGTTGCTTGACTGCCTCGCGGAAGGTTCCCGGATGATCGATTTCGTCGACCTGTTCAACGCCTGCCTTTACATCCAGGACAACCTGGAAGCAGACCTGTCGCTGCTGTTCCTCGCGCAGACCGTTGGCCTCTCACGGTTCCGCTTCCACCGGGTCTTCAAGGCATGGCGCGGCGAAACGCTGCACGACTTCGTGACGCGGATGCGGATGGAACGCGCTGCGTTCGAGTTGCGGTATCCCATTCCGCATTCCAGCCGACGCAGCATCAAGTCGATCGCGTTCGCGTCCGGCTACAAGAGCCTTTCGTCGTTCTCGCACGCGTTTTCGGCGTACGCGCAATTGTCGCCCCGTGAGTTCCGCAATCGTGCGTTGCGCATGAAGCCCCCCGCGCCGCAAGCCTGTGACGCCGGCGGTGCGTTCGCCCCGTTCACGATTTCGGTGGCGGAGGAGCCCGAACGCCGAATCGCGGTGATCGAGACGGCCACCGTGTCGCGCGAGCGCCGGATGGCCACCGAAGTTCCCGATCGCCTCCACCCCCTCGAGATCGCTGGCGACCGCTACGGCGTGGAATTGCTGCCCCATCTGCTCGCGCGGTCACGGATGCAGAAGCACTTGCCGGGCAAGTTCCGCCACCTGGGGAGCATCGGGGTCGAGTTGCGCGACTGGCAGGATGCGGCCGAGCGTCTTCCGGACGATCGGCCGATGCCGCGCAGCTCGATCCGGCTCGATGCCGGCCGTTACGCGGTGATCAGCGGTTCCGGCTCGATGGCGGCGCTCTATCGCGCGTGGCGTCGCGGGTTCGACGACTGGTTGGCGGTCACCGGAGAGTGCCCGAAATCGGGGCGACTCTTTGCCCGCTTCGCGGCGGGGCGAGCCGGCACGGGCGACGACGGATCCCGCCTCTCGCTGTTCGTTCCGCTGGAGACGCCGACCGTGACAGGGCGCCGCACGCGCGCCCGGACCCGTGCGCGAGCGCCCGAGCTGGCCACCGCGGGAGCCCGTCCGTAGCCGAAAGCCCGAGAAGACGTGTGGCCGTCTGCTGAGGAACACTGTCAGGCTATCTGATAGCGAAGAGTTGCCGCATGTCGCAAATTCCGACCTGTACGAACGAACACCCGCTTCACCGGTCGATCACCGGACGTGCCGGGAGTCGAACAGTTCAAACCGGAAAACGGGGTGTTTCATGGATGTGCAGCCGCATCTGCTGAATCTTTCAGCGTATATCGACCAGAATCTGGAGAAGGACCTTCCGCTGTCGCACCTGGCGAAGCGCGTCGGTCTTTCGCCGTTCCACTTCCACCGCAAGTTCGGCGCCTATTTCGGCGAGAGTCTGCATCAGCACATCAAACGCCTGCGCCTCGAACGCGCTGCGTTCTCCCTGATCCACGGCACGACGCCGGTTCGACAGATTGCCCGGGACTCGGGCTACAAGACCGTCTCGGCGTTCTCGCATGCGTTCTCCGGCTTCGCGGGGGAGTCGCCTACGCGTTACCGTTTTCTCGCGGGCACGAACGAGCGGAAGGTCGGGGAGCGGGACGAGCAGGCGCAGGTGGCGCCACTCGGACCGACCTGGGTCGGCGACCTTGCTCCGCAGGAATTCTCGTTTTTACGCGCCATGCCAGGGTCGGACGCCCAGCAGTCGGTTCGTGAGGCCGTCGAACTGATCGTCAAACTCGTCGGCCCGATCGGCGGCACGGCGTCGAACGATGATGGCGTCGCCGCGGCTGAAAATGCTCAGCCCGGCACGTTCGAGTGCATCGTGGCGACGAGCGACGTCTACGGCATCTTCAAGAACGGTGATTTCCGCATCGACGTGGGTCTGGACTCGGGTGCCATCGCCGGGGATCGAGCCAACCTTATCGGCAAGCAGACGTTGCCGGGAGGCCGGTATGCCCGGTTCGACTTCCGCTCTTCGTCGGACGATGCGTTGGCGCAGTGCCGCGCCATGGCGCTTCGCGGCCTTCAGAGTCGCGGCGAGACGCCGCGACTGGCGCAGTACTTCGTCAAGTTCAAGACCCGGCCCGAGCAGGAAAAGAACGAACTGAACGACTACAGGCTGTTCGTACCGCTCGCAGGCTGAAACGCTACGTCGCTGGAGCGGGTGGGGCGACCGGACGCACGGACGTATCCCGAATGATGCGCAGGCGTTCCGCATTCAGTTGCACAGGGCGGGACGCGCTGTCGTCGCCGAGGACAGCGCGGCGCACGACGGCGAACTGAGCGGCGAAGACGATCAGGTTGGCGATCACGAGGACGATTAGCACGGTGCGCATGCGCTGGACGATCCGGCTCAGGCGATCGTGGCCGGGATAGAAGTTCTGTTCGACGACACGAGTTCGCGTGCTTGCCACGCGAGGCCCCGCAGCACGAGATCGTGAACCACGCGGTGTGGCGTGTCGAGCCGATCGAACAGCGCCGGGATCCTGCCGGCGGCGCCGCCCGCCACCAGACACATCGGCGACGGTGCTGCCGCGTCCGCGAGGCGGGCATTCGCTTTCCGCAGAGCGCGTTCGACGGCGCCGATCTGGGCGGTCATCACGCCGCTCGTGATCGCATCTTCGGTGCAGTCCCCGAAGTCCACCGTCTGCCCCGGGCGCGAAGGGAGCCGGGCCGTGCTGCTGGTCAAGGCGGTCTGCATCGCTTCGATTCCCGGCAGGATCAGGCCACCGACGAAGCGGTCGTGCTCGATGAGATCGATCGTGGTGGCGGTGCCGAACATGCAGACCAGGACCGACCGATCGGCGTACAGCGCGTGTGCGGCCACCGCAGCCAGCCACCGATCGACGCCGAGCTGAAGCGGATTCCGGTAACCGTTGACGAGGCCGGCCGACGCCGTTGCGGACCGGACGAATTGAATTTCGATCCCCGGCCACACTGCTGCGACCGCGGTCTCGACCAGGGTTCCGGCAGCCTCGCTGGCGACGTTCGCGATCAGGGCGACGTCGAGCGGATCGAGATCGACCGTGCCGAAGACGCGAAAGGCCGCTTCGATGCGGTCGAGGTCGTTCAGCCAGGTTGCCTGCTCCGCCGAAACCCAGTCCGGGAACGCTTCGGCATCCGCGGCGTCCGCGGCCTCCAGCCGCGCGATGCGCCACTTGACACGCGAATTGCCGATATCGATGAGAAGGGCGATCAAGTCGAAACCTCGTCGCCCGCGCGCAGCGACACATCGCCGGCGACGATCCGCTGCCGCCGACCGTCGATCTCGATCAGCAGCGCGCCCCGGTCATCGACGCCTCGTGCGTTGCCGGTCTGCAGGGTCCCGGGTGTCGCTTCCAGCGTGACCTGCCGGCCGGCGAAGGCGTCGACCGCGTTCCAGCGCTCGACGAAACCACCGAACCCGGCCGCCTCGAATTCGCCCATGTGCGCCTCCAGCGACCTCGCGAGCCGCGCAGCGAGCACGTTGCGGTCGATGGCGTTCGCCCCCACCGCCGCGAGCGTCGTTCGTCGCAACGGGCCGGCCCCCGCCGACCGCGCGTCTCGATCGGCCTCGCCAGTGACGTTGATACCGATGCCGATCACCAGGATCGACGACTCGCCCGTTGCGTGCGCTTCGACCAGGATGCCGGCAACCTTCGCGTCGTCGACGAGCACGTCGTTCGGCCACTTCAGTCGGGCGTCGACGCCGAAGTCCTCGAGCACCGCGTGGACCGCGAGCCCGCAGACGAGCGTCGCGCCGTCGAGTTCCGACAGTCGCCGACGGACGGTCAGCGCGAACGACGCCGTCAGCGATGTGCCGGGGGCCGACGACCAGCGGCGCCCGAGGCGTCCTCGTCCGGCGAACTGGAGTTCGGCGGCTCTGACGACGGGACCGACCGGCGTCGCCGTACGGACCGCGGAGAGCAGATCCGAATTGGTCGACTGCGTCGCGAACACGACCTCCGCTTCCCAGGGTGCGCGGGCAGACCGACTCCGGGCGACGGCCAGTGCCTGCATCAGCGCCGCACCGTCCAACGCCACGCTCGGCGTGGCGGTCACCGTGCCGCCCGTCTCTTCGATCGGCATTCCGCAGCGCCGCAGCCGTGCGATCTCGTCGGCGATGACGCCCACGGCGTGCAACGGCGTCCCGACGGCCCGTGTGATGTCGGCGAGCGTACGGGTGCGCCCGTCCGCGATCACCCGGAACACCGCTTCGGTCAAGGCGGACGGATCGCCGACATCGAAGACGACGTCGGCAGGCGATGCGCTCGCCGCGCGAGCGGACGATCGATCCACAGGGAGCAGCGTCGCCGACATCGGTGGATTGTATGCTGCGAACGTGCAACGACCGCTCGCCCCAACGAACGCCTCGATCGGCCGGCGCAGGGCGGCCGCGGCGCACGCGTGGCAGCGCCGCCCATCGCCGTTGTCCCGGTATGCGTTGCTTGCCTACCTGCTCGTGGTGATCGATGCGAGCCTGTATCCGTTCAGCGGATGGCGCGACGTGGGCTTGTCGCCGTACGCGTACCTGGCCGCCGACTGGTTCCCGCACGCACTGCCGTTCGACCTGATGGTCAACGGGGTCGGGTACCTTCCGCTCGGCTTCATCGGCGCACTCGCGCTCCATCCGCGGGTCCGCGGCGCTGCTGCCGTGCTCGTGACGACGTTGCTCTGCGTCCTGCTGTCGATCCATCTCGAGGCGCTGCAGACCTACCTGCCGTCGCGCGTGGCGTCGAAGGTCGACGTGCTGACCAACTCGGCGGGCGCTCTGGCCGGCGCGCTCCTCGGAGCCCGTTTCGCGCACGTCCTCCTCGACACCGGCCGTCTGCGGGTGTGGCGCACCCGCTGGTTCGCGCCCGATGCCAGTCGCGGGCTGGTGCTGATCGTCGGGGCGACGGGCTCCGGCAAGTCGACGACGATCGCGTCGATGCTCGACCTGCGCAACATGAAGAAAACCGGCCACATACTCACGCTCGAGGATCCGATCGAGTATGTGTTCCGCAACAAGAAGGCCATCGTCAACCAGCGCGAGATCGGGAC
>CAXTPX010000049.1:0-9878 GCA_964246005.1 uncultured Burkholderiaceae bacterium
TGTCGCGCTATCACGAGGACCATCCGTTCACGCTGAAGCAGATGGACCAGTCGCGCACCATCATGTACGAGCCGGGCGAAGGCCGCACGCGGCTGTACGGCGGCAACTCCAACTGGCGCGGACCGATCTGGATGCCGATCAACTACATGATCATCCAGTCGCTCTACAAGTTCGACACGTTCTACGGGCCGGACCATCGCGTCGAGTATCCGTCGGGCTCGGGCCGGACGCATTGCCTCTACGAGATCGCCCTCGCGTTGACCGAGCGATTGAAGAAGCTGTTCCTGAAGGACGGGCAGGGGCGGCGGGCGATTCTGGGCGACAGCGCGCTCGAGCAGGACGACCCGCTGTTCCGGGACCTGCTGGTGTTCCCCGAGTACTTCCACGGCGATACCGGACGCGGGCTCGGCGCGATGCACCAGACCGGCTGGACCGCGCTGATCGCCGTGCTGCTGCACCCGCGCGAGTCGGTGATGCGCACCGACGCGGCAGGCACGGCCGCCGACGATCACGAAACGGCTGTTATCAACGGAGTGACGCCATGAGCACCGACCCGAGGTCCGCGATGACCAACATCGACCGTCCCGAGCTGCGCACGCCCGAAGCCGAGAAGGCGCCGCAGGCCTCCTACTTCCCGACGATCACCGGCCAGCCGGCGCTCGTGACCGGCGCCAACTCCGGCATCGGCAAGGCCGTCGCGCTCGGGCTGGCTGCGGCCGGCGCGGACGTCGTCGTCAATTACGTGACCGACCCCGGGAGCGCCGACGAGGTCTGCCAGGCGATCGTCGCGATGGGTCGCCGCGCGATCGCGGTCCAGGCCGACGTCAGTGTCGAGGCCGAGGTGCAGGCGATGTTCGCGCAGGCCGTCGCGGCGTTCGGCACGCTGCACATCGTCGTCAGCAACGCGGGCCTGCAACGCGATGCACCGTTCGACCAGATGACGCTCGACCAGTGGAACAAGGTGATCTCGGTCAACCTGACCGGCCAGTTCCTGTGCGCACGCGAGGCGGTGCGCGAGTTCAAGCGCCGCGGGCTCGACCTGAAGGTCTCGATGGCGGCCGGCAAGATCATCTGCATGAGCTCGGTGCATCAGCAGATCCCGTGGGGCGGCCATGTCAACTACGCGACCTCGAAGGGCGGCGTGATGCTGATGATGAAGAGCATCGCGCAGGAGATGGCGCCGCAGCGCATCCGCGTCAACGCGATCGCGCCGGGCGCGATCCGCACGCCGATCAACACGGCCGCCTGGAACACACCCGAGGCGTACGAGAGCCTGATGACGCTGGTGCCGTACAACCGCATCGGCGAGCCGGACGACATCGCGCAGGCCGCGGTGTGGCTGGCATCGGACGCGGCGGATTACGTCACCGGCGCCACGCTGTTCGTCGACGGGGGGATGACGCTGTATCCGGGGTTCTCGACCGGCGGGTGACGTAGCGCAGAGTCGTCAAAGCTTCCGCGCGATCAGGTCCTTCATGATCTCGTTCGACCCGCCGTAGATGCGCTGCACGCGCGCGTCCGCGTACATGCGCGCGATGGGAAAGTCGGTCATGTAGCCATAGCCGCCGAAGAGCTGCAGGCACTCGTCGAGCACCTTGCACTGCTGGTCGCTGCACCACCACTTCGCCATGTAGGCGGCCTCGGCGTCGAGCGTGCCGTCGACGAGGCGCTGGACGCAGTCGTCGACGAAGCTTCGCATCACGTGCGCGATCGTCGCGACCTCGGCGAGCTTGAAGCGCGTGTTCTGGAAGTCGAACAGCGGCTGCCCGAAGGCCCGGCGTTCCTTCGTGTATGCGATCGTCAGTTCGAGCGCGCGCTCGATGACGGCGACCGACGCGACCGCGATCAGCATCCGCTCGAACGGCAACTGGCCCATCAGGTGCGCGAAGCCGTGGCCCTCGACGCCGCCGATCACATGGTCGACCGGTACACGGACGTCGTCGAAGAACAGCTCGGCCGTGTCCGACGCATGCTGGCCGATCTTCTCGAGGATGCGGCCGACGCGGAAGCCCGGGGCGTCTTCCGTCTCGACGACGATCAGCGACATGCCCTTCGCGCCGCGCGACGGGTCGGTCTTCGCCACGACCACGATCAGGTTCGCGCTGTAGCCGTTCGTGATGAACGTCTTCGCGCCGTTGATCACGTAGTGATCACCGTCGCGGACCGCGCGCGTGGTGAGCGACTGCAGGTCCGACCCCGCTCCCGGTTCGGTCATCGCGATCGCCGCGAGCAACTCGCCGCTTACCATGCGCGGCAGCCAGCGCTGCTGCTGCTCGGGCGTGCCGAAGTCGAGCAGGTAGTGGGCGACGAGGCAATGGACCAGCGTGTTGGCCGGAACCTCCGCGCGTGCGAACTCCTCCTGGATCACGAGCTGGTGCGCGAGCGTCGCATCGGCGCCGCCGAAGCGCTCGGGCAGCTCGGGCAGCAGCATCCCCATCGCACCGACCTCGGCCCACGCGCTGCGGTCCGCATAACCCTGCGCGCGCCAGCCGGGCAACTGCGGCACGAGCCGCTCGCCGATGTAGCGACGCGCCTGGTCGCGCAGCATCGCGATCTCGTCGTCCATCCAGGCATGGCGCAGCAGGGTCGGACTCATCAGATCCCCGTCATGCCGCCGCTGCACATCAACGTCTGGCCGCTGACGTAGTCGGACTCGGGAATGGCGAGCAGGTAGACCGCGCCGGCGGCCTCGTCGGGCGTGCCGCCGCGGCCGAGCGGGATGCTGCGTTCCATCGCGTCGAGCAGGTCGGGATTGACGCCGAGCTTGATCTCGCGACCCTCGATCAGCGCCGACGACTCGCCGGCCTTGCCGTCGGTCAGCCGCGTCTTGATCAGGCCGAACGCGACGCAGTTGACCGTCGTGTGCAGCCGACCCCATTCCTTCGCGAGCGTCTGCGTCATGCCGATGATGCCGGCCTTGCCGGTCGAGTAGTTGACCTGGCCCGCGTTGCCGAACAGCCCGGCGACCGACGAGATGTTGACGATCTTGCGCACGACGCGCTTGCCCTCGGCCGCCTCGGCCTTGGTGAGCGCGCGGATCACGGGCTGTGCGGCGCGCAGGATGCGGAACGGTGCGGTCAGATGCACGTCGATCATCGCGTACCACTGCGCGTCGTCCATCTTCTGGATCACGCTGTCCCACGTGTAGCCGGCGTTGTTGACGACGATGTCGAGGCCGCGATAGGTCGAGGTCGCGGTGCCGACGAAGCGTTCGGCGAAGTCCGGCGCGACGACGCTGCCGATGCACGCCACCGCCTCGCCACCGGCCGCGACGATCTCTGCGACAACGGCCTCGGCCGGGTCGGGGTCGAGGTCGTTGACGACGACACGCGCCCCTTCGCTCGCGAACTTCAGGGCGATCGCGCGGCCGATGCCGCGTCCCGACCCGGTGACCAGCGCGACCTTGCCTTCGAGCTTCCGCGTCATGGGAACCCCACGATCGCTTCGCCCGCGATGCGCGGCTGGCCGTACTGGTTGACGCTCTGCACCGCGACCACGACCTGTCGCTCGCCGTCGGCCTCGCGCTTCTGCACGACTTCGCCGCTGCATGTCATCGCATGGCCGAGATGCGTGATGCCGAGGAAGCGGACGTCGAAGCTGCGCAGCCGGGACTGCGGCACCCAGCCGGTCAAGAGGCGGCCGAGCCAGGCCATGCCGAGCATGCCTTGCGCGAACACGTCGGGCATGCCGGCGCGCCGTGCGAAGTCGATGTCGACATGGATCGCGTTGTGGTCGCCCGACGCGCCGCAGAACAGCGCGAGCGTCGTCCGGTCGACCGGCGGCAGCCGCAGCGACGGCAGCACGTCGCCCACCGAAACCTCGTCGTACGTCATGCCCGAACCTCCTTCCGAACGACGATCACGGTGCGCAGCTCGGCCACCAGTTCATCGCGTTGATTGACCGCGCGCGATTCCTTGACGATGAACTCGAGCGCGCCGTTCTTCTTGTCGTAGATGTCCGCGATGCGCGAGTCGACCGTCACGACGTCGCCGACGCACGCGGTGCGGTGATAGCGGAAGCTCTGCTCGCCGTGCAGGATCGTGGCGATCGGCACCTCGAGGTTCGCGAGCAGCCGATCGGTCGCGCCGCTGTCGAGCTCGGCTGCGAACAGGAAGGTCGGCGGTGCCGGCAGGTCCGCATGACCGGCCGCGCGTGCCGCGCTCTCGTCGAGATACACCGGGTCGGTCTCGCCGATCGCCTTCGCGAAGAAGCGCAGCCGCGTGCGCTCGATCGGCAGCACCGACGTGCCGAGCGCGTGGCCGATCCACTTGCGATCGATCACGCGTCCACCCGCTCGTACAGCGTGACGACGCACGCGCCGCCGAGCCCGAGGTTGTGCTGCAGCCCGAGCCGGGCGCCATCGACCTGGCGCTGGTCGGCACGGCCGCGCAGTTGCTGGACCAGCTCGGTGCATTGCGCGAGTCCGGTCGCGCCGAGCGGATGGCCCTTCGACAAGAGGCCGCCGGACGGATTGGTCACGACCTGGCCGCCGTAGGTGTTGTCGCCGTCCTCGACGAAGCGCTCGGCGCCACCGACCGGGCACAAGCCGAGCGCCTCGTAGCTCAGCAGTTCGTTCTGCGCGAAGCAGTCGTGCAGTTCGACGACGTCGACGTCTTCCGGTCCGACGCCCGCTGCGGCATAGACCTGGTCGGCGGCCTGTTTCGCCATGCCGAAGCCGACGACCTCCCGCATGTCCTTCGCATCGAAGGCTGCCGGGTGGTCGGTCGTCATGGCCTGCGCGCGGATGCGCACGCGGGCGTCGAGCCCGTGCCGCTTCGCGTAGGCCTCCGAGCAGACCACCGCGGCGGCCGCGCCGCAGGTCGGCGGGCACGCCATCAGGCGCGTCATCACGCCGGGCCAGAGCATCGGCGCGTTCATCACGTCGTCTTCGGTGACGACCTTGCGGAACAGCGCCATCGGGTTGTTCGCCGCGTGGCGGCTCGCCTTCGCGCGGATCTTCGCGAACGTCTCGAGCTTCGTTCCGTATTGCTGCATGTGGGCCGCGCCGGCACCGCCGAAGTAGCGCAGCGTGAACGGGACGTCGGCCTGCACCAGCTCGTCGGTCAGCGTGTTGAAGTGCTCGAAGGGACTCGGGCGGTCGGCGAACTGCATGCCGAGCGCGCCCGGCGTCATCTGCTCGAAACCGAGCGCGAGCACGCATTCGGCGGCGCCGCTCTCGACCGTCTGGCGCGCGAGATACAGCGCCGTCGAGCCGGTCGCGCAGTTGTTGTTGACGTTGATGACCGGAATGCCGGTCATGCCGACGTCGTACAGCACGCGCTGGCCGGCCGTCGAGTCGGCATAGACGTAGCCGACGTACGCCTGCTGGATATCGGTGTATTCGAGACCGGCGTCTTCGAGCGCGAGCCGCACCGCGCGCGCGCCCATCTGCGGATAGGGCTCGCTCGCGCCCGGCTTGGTGAACGGGATCATGCCGACCCCGGCGACGACGACTGGCTGGCTCATGAGGCACTCCTGGTGACGACGATGTTCATGCGACCTGCTGCTCCCGGCCGGCCCAGAACGGCTGCCGCAGCGTGGTCTTGAGGATCTTGCCCGCGCCCGACAGCGGCAGCGCGTCGCGGAATTCCACGGTGCGCGGGCACTTGTAGCCGGCGATCAGCGTACGGCAATGGGCGACGACGTCTTCGGCGGTCGTGGTCGCGCCGCTCTTCGTGACGACCACCGCATGGACGCTCTCGCCCCACTTGTCGTCGGGCACGCCGATGACCGCGCACATCGCGATCGCCGGATGCTGCGCGAGCGCGTTCTCGACCTCGGCCGAGAAGACGTTCTCGCCGCCGCTCTTGATCATGTCCTTCATGCGGTCGACGACGAAGATGAAGCCGTCGTCGTCCATGTACGCGCCGTCGCCGGTGTGCATCCAGCCGTTGCGCAACGCGTCCGCGGTGAGGTCGGGCTTGTTCCAGTAGCCGAGCATCACGTTCGGGCCACGGACCGCGATCTCGCCGACGGTGCCGCGCGGCACTTCGACGTCGTCGACGTCGACGATCTTCACTTCGGTGACGAAGCTCGCGCGGCCGCCGGAGCGGATCTTTCCCGACGGCCGCCCTTCGGCCGTGTGGTACCACGACGGGTTGATGGTGGCGACCGGCGACAGCTCGGTCATCCCGTAGGCCTGGAAGAATTCGACGCCGGGCAGCGCTTCCATCGCGCGGTCGAGCACGGCCTCGGACATCGACGACGCGCCGTACACGATGCGCTTCAGGCTGGAGAGGTCGCGACCGCTCTTCATCGCCGGATGGTCGACCAGCATCTGGATCATCGTCGGCACCAGCAGCGTATCGGTGACGCGGTCGCTCTCGATGCACGCGAGCACGCCGTCCGGCGTGAAGCTCTGCACGATTGCATGCGCGTTGCCGGCGAGATGCTGCGGGATCGAGAGGCCGAAGTCGGCGAGGTGGAACATCGGCGCTGCATGCAGATAGACACCGTCGGCGGGTGCGATCCCTTCGGCGAGCAACGTCATGCCGGAGGCCCACAGGTTCGCGTGGCTCAGCATCACGCCCTTCGGGAAGCCGGTCGTGCCGCCGGTGTAGAAGAGGCCGAGCAGATCGTCGCCGCCCCGGCCGACATCGTCGCTCGGGGTCGCGTCCGCGATCAGCCGCTCGAAGTCGTGCAGCCCCGCCGGCGTGTCGCGCTCGCCCGCGTAGATCACCTGCGCGATGCTCGGCGTGTCGCGGCGGATCGCGTCGACCATGCCGGTGAACGCGTCGTCGACGATCAGGATCGTCGAGGCCGAGTCCTTCAGCGAGTAGACGATCTCGGCCACGCTCCAGCGCACGTTGCACGGGTTGAGCACGCCGCCGCCCCACGGCACGCCGATCTGGTAGTCGAGGTACCGGTCCGAGTTCAAAGCCAGCATCGCGACGCGGTCGCCGGCCTCCATGCCGAGCGACCGCAACGCGCCTGCGAGCCGTGCTGCGCGGTCGGCGAGGTCGCGGAAAGTGCGGCTGCGGCCGGCGAAGCGCACGGCGACGCGGTCGGGGTGCTGCTGGACCGCGCGATGCAGTCCCTGCGTGATGTACATCGGGTCTCCTCGTCAGCGTGCGCGCCTGCCAGGGTCGCGACATCGTCGTTCGGTCCGATCGTAGTCGTTCGACCGTCGTCGCGCGATGGCCGATCGCACCGGGTCGATGGCCGATCGCGTCAACTGCGGGCGAAGACCGCGGGTCGGCGCGAAGAAATGCGACGGAGCCGCGTCGAGTTCGAATCGCGGTGTCGACGGTACCGGCAGGCTGCCGTGCCGTGCCCGTCGCTGCCCGGATCCGATGCTAAGGTGACCCGCCGTGTCGAAGCCACCCGATGTGAAGCCACCCGATACCGTCTCGATCGCGTTCGTGCGCGGCATGCTGTCGGGTGTCGGCGGCGACGGTCGCACGTGGCTGGCCGCCGCCGGCATCGCGCCGTCGCTGTTCGACGAGCCATCGTCGCGCGTGACGGTCGATCAGTACGTCGCGTTGTTCGCGCACCTGATGGAGAGCCGCGACGACGAGTTCCTCGGCTTCCTGTCCCGTCCGCTACGGCGCGGCACGCTCGCGCTGCTCTTGCGCTCGGTGCTCGGCGCGAAGGACCTCGGCCAGGCGCTGCGTCGCCTGGCCGCCACCTTCCGGCTGCTGCAGGACGACGTGCGGATCGTGCCGCTGGCCGACGGCGCGCTCGCCGGGATCGGCCTCGCCTTCGAGAACCCGGTCGTCGTTGCGCGGCCGTTCCTGCACGAGCTCCAGCTCCGCGTGTTCTGGCGCGTCAGCGACTGGCTCTACGGTGGTCGCCTGAAAGCGGCGCGCTTCGACTTCGCGTTCGCGGCGCCACCGCACGCGGTCGAGTATGCGAAGGTCTTCCCCGGCGACGTGCGCTTCGACGCGGCGCAAAGCGCCGTGTGGTTCGCGGCGACCGATCTGGCGGAGCCGATGCTGCGCGACGACACGGCGCTGCGGACCTTCCTCGCGAGTGCACCGGGCATCGTGGTCATGCCCCAGCGCAACGCGCACACGACGAGCGCCCGCGTGCGTGGCTACCTCCAGCGCACGCGGCCCGTGTGGCCCGATCTCGCGGCGACCGCCGATGCACTGCACCTGTCGACCAGCACGCTGCAGCGCCGCCTCGCGGCCGAAGGCTTGAGCTTCCAGGTGTTGAAGGACCAGTTGCGACGCGACCTCGCGATCGTGCGACTGAGCACGACGACCGACTCGCTCGCGGTGCTCGCGATGGACCTCGGCTTCGCCGACAGCCCGGCGTTCCAGCGGGCGTTCAAGCACTGGACCGGCAGCGCGGCAGGCGCGTATCGACGGACGCGGACGAATGCGCGATGACGGTCGGCGTGCGTCACGGAGATCTCGGCCGCGGTAAACGAGGGGAGTTTCTTCGCGAGCGCGGATCCCCTGTAGGCGGTCGACCCAATCGAGGGGTCATCACGGTCGGCGCGGGGAACTGTCGGGCTGTCGGCGCCTCTGCTAGGGGCGCTTCGACCTGAAGGAACTCCCATGAACTTCGTATCCGTGCGACGGGCGGCATTGCCGCCGACCGTCGTGATCAGCCTGTTGCTTGCCGCCTGCGCGACCGAAGGCAAGCCGCCCGTGGCGGACCTCGCGGTGGCGAGAACGTCGCTCCGCCAGGCCGAGACGGCCGATGCCTTGCAGTACGCGCCAGTCGAATTACTGTCGGCACGCGACAAGCTCAGTCGGGCCGAAGTCGCGATGCGCGATTCGCATTTCAACGAGGCACGGCGTTTGTCCGACGAAGCGGCTGCCGATGCAGACGTCGCCGAGCGCAAGGCACGTGCAGTGAAGTCGGCTCGTACGGCCGAGGAGCTCGAGGGTTCGAACGCCGTTCTCGGGTCCGAACTCGGTCGCACTCCGCTGCGCTGAACGTCAACGCCTGAAGGGAAATGCAATGAAGAACTTCTACGACCGTCGTCCGTCCGCCTTCCTCGCCGTGATGGCGACCGCGGTGCTGGCCGCCTGTGCGGCGCCGATGCCGAACGCGAATCTCGAAGCGGCGCGCTCGACCTACCACAATGCCGCGGCCGATCCGGTGATCGTGCGGAGTGCGCCGCGCGAACTGGCACAGGCCCAGGAGGAACTGCAACGCGGCGACGCGGCGTTCAAGGACAAGAAGGATGCCTCGACGGTCGACCACTACGCCTACCTGGCGCAGCAACGTGCCCAGGTCGCGGTCGAGGCCGGACGCATCGCGCGCGCCGATCAGGCCGCGAGCGAAGCACAGACCCAGCGCGACCGCATCGTGCTCGCGTCGCGGACGCGTGAAGCCGAAGCCGCGAAGTCGCAGGCGGACCAGGCGAGGTCGCAGGCCGACCAGGCCCGCAGCGATGCCGAAGTCGCGAAGCAGCAGGCGCTCGCATCGCAGCAGCGCGCCGCCGCCCTGGAAGATCAACTGGCCGCGTTGCAGGCGAAGCAGACCGATCGCGGCATGGTGCTCACGCTGGGCGACGTCTTGTTCGACACCGGCCGCGCTTCGTTGAAGGCCGGCGCGATGCGGACGATCGACCAGGTGGCGACGTTCATGCAACAGCATCCGGACCGCAAGGTGCTGATCGAGGGCTACACCGACAGCGTCGGCGGCGAGGACCTCAATCTCGACCTGTCGCAGCGCCGCGCCGGCGCCGTCCGGGATGCGTTGGCCCGCGACAACGTCCCGTTCGACCGGATCCAGGTCCACGGCCTCGGTGAACGCTATCCGGTCGCCGGCAACGAGACGAGCGCGGGGCGCCAGTTGAACCGGCGTGTCGAAGTGGTGTTCTCGAACGATGGCGGGCAGTTCCAGGCGCCGCGCAGCTGAGCGGGGCGACCGACTGCAAGCAGCGTGTCAAGCGCGTCCGAAAAGCGGCGCGCGACGCT